>JBEKCX010000099.1:0-14834 GCA_050014655.1 Occallatibacter sp.
CAGGGGCGGAATGATGGCGTTGACGCGGGAGCCGTCCTGCAGGCGAGCATCGACCATGGGCGAGGATTCATCCACTCTGCGGCCCACGCGCGACACAATGCGGTCGATGATCTGGAGCAGGTGGCGATCGTCGCGAAACGAGGTGCTGACCCTGGAAAGCAGGCCGTTTTTCTCAATGAACACATGATCCTTGTCATTGACCATGATGTCGGAGATCTTGGGATCGCGAAGCAGCGGTTCGAGCGGACCGAGGCCGAAAACTTCGTCCAGCAGGTCAGCCTGTATCCTCTCCTGCTCGTCGAAGTTAAGGGGCACACGCTGATCGGAGATGATCTCTTTCACAATGCCGGACACAGCTTGCCGCGCCTGACTGGAATTGACGCGCGACAACTTCTCCAGATCCAGCTTGGAGATCAAAGTCCGGTGTATTTCCGCTTTGTACTTTTCCAGATTCAGTAGTTCCACAATTCACCTTCCATCGAACAGACTCCCCTTATCCGGGGCTCCATCGTTGTGAAGTGCGGCCCCCGCCCAAAAACCGGGAAGGGGCAGAGGGTTTCATCATCTGCTCAGCTGGAAAGGAAGATCCACGTTGGTCTCCACTTCCACGGGTTCGTTGTCGAGCAGGTAGGGCTTGTAGCGCCAGGTCCTCACGGCGTCGAGAGCGGCTTGGCGCAACATCGGCGGCCCGCTGACTACGCTGACATTCTGGACCGTTCCGGTCTTGGAAATAGTGACGCGCAACACCACCGTGCCCACAACGCCCGAGGCGCGGGCGATGGGTGGGTAAGGCGGCAAAGGCCTGTAGGTCGCCCTGCCGCTCATGATGCTGGCGGCAACGCTGATCGTCTTGGGGGTCGCAACCGCCACATTGAGCGCGGGCTTGGAATTGAATACGGGCTGCGGGCCGCCGGAAGAGCCCATGTCAATGTTGCCCGACGGGGGCGGCGGCGCGCCGGTGTCGGGCGCCGGCTTGAGATTCCCCTTAAGCACCGACTGCGCTTCCAGTTGCTTCTGCATCGCATCCGACCCGGTGGAAGGCGCGGGCGGCTGCTCCGTGTTTTCCGCCGTCTGCGTCCCCGCGTCCGTCGTCGGGGTTGCGCTTGTCGATGTCGTTGTCGTTGGCGTTGCCGGCCCCGGCTTCGGTTTCCCGGTTGGCGTCAGGGGTGTCGATTCGGCCGGGTGCGCGGTGTTCACTTCTGCCACCACAGGCTTGGGCACCGGCTTGCGAAGGTACAGAGTGTAGTAGACGCCAGAGCCTCCCAGCACAACGGCGATGATGGCGGCGATCATCCACATCTTCGACTTGCCCTTGCCTTCTTCCTCTTCTTCTTCTTCTTCGGCGCGGGCTCGCCTCCTGGCATCGGCATCGGCTTGCCTCCGGGCTTCAGCCTGGGCTTTGGCTTCGGCGCGGGCTTCGGCTTCAGCTTGCTTTCTGGCTTCGGCCTGGGCCTTGGCTTCGGCCCTGGCATCGGCATCGGCTTGCCTTCTGGCTTCGGCCTGAGCCTTGGCTTCCGCCTTGGCATCGGCATCCGCTTGCCTTCTGGCTTCGGCCTGGGCCTTGGCTTCGGCCCTGACATCGGCTTCAGCCTGCCTTCTCGCTTCGGCCTCAGCTCTGGCTTCAGCTTCGGCTTCAGCCTTGCGCCTTGCCTCAGCCGCAGCCCTTTCGCGCTTGGACTGAGCCGGCTCGGAAGGCTCCTCGAAGTCCGCGTAGGCCGATGCCTGCCCGCGCGTAGCGGGGGGCTCGGACACCACCGGTTGCGGGTGCGGCGCGGGCTGTTTTGGGACAGTATCGAAGTCCTCGAAGTTGTCAGGCAGCGTCGTGGGAGGCGCCCCGCTATCCCATTCTCCAAAATCCGCGGGGAGTACGTCGGGCTCCCTCTCCTCTGTTATTTTTGCTGGAGGTGCCATTGGCCATCGGCTCCTTTCACATAGGTAGCGCCTTTGTAAACGCGCGTTTCAGGTTTAGCTTGCGGGATGGGGGGTCTACCGCTTTGCGCTGCCCCCCGCTTGTTGTCCGCGAAGTCCGTGCGGTCCGCGGTGTCGGTTGACGCATACGCTGACTGTGATCCCGCGTCATGCGCCGCATCTTCGGGAGCGGTCTTGCTCTCGGTACCGCCCATATCCATGCCATCGGCCTGAAGCGACTCAGCATTATCTCCAGGCTCTTCACCGGCCATGTCCATCTCGTCCGAATCGATGTCGGGCAGACCCTCCACCAGCAGCGAGACAGCGGCCCGCGCCATGGTGTAGTCGGCCAGGTCGGCCGGAGTGAAGATCGTCTTGAGCGTCTGTGTTCCCGCCGTGAGCACGTTGCCTGGACCGGGCGTATAGGCGAACGTCCCCTCTACCGATGCCGTGGCATTGAGCTGATCGGCGCTAAGCGGGGTGCCGTAGGGGATCGGAGCCGGTTTCGGCCAGGTGATGGCCGGCGTCGCCTTGTTGACCACGATCGACACCGAGGCTTGCGCCGTCTCGTAGTCCGCCGTGCCCTCCGGCGTGAAGATCACCGAGAGCGTCTGTGTTCCCGCTGCAAGCACCTGGCCGGCGTCGGGAGTGTAGTCGAAGGTTCCCTCGATCGGCGCCGTGGCGCTGAGCTGATGGGTGCTGAGCGGGGTGCCATAGGTAATGTCGGCGGGCTTCGGCCAGGTAATGACCGGCGTCGCCTTGGTGACAACCAGCGACACGGTGGCATGTGCTTTGGGGAGGTTGGCGTCGGCTGGAGTGAAGGTTACCGAGAGCGTCTGTGTTCCCACAGGAAGCACGTCGCCGGCGGCGGGAGAGTATTCGAACATGCCCGGAACCGGCGCCGTGGCATTGAGTTGAGCGGCGCTGAGCGGGGTGCCGTAAGTAATCTCCGCGGGGGCCGGCCAGCTGAGATCGGTGGCTTTCGCCCCGGTCACGTTGAGCTGCACGGTGGCCTGCGCCGTGGTATAGTCCGCGACGTCGGTGGGAGTGAAGGTCACCGAGAGCATCTGTGTTCCAGATGTGAGCATTTCGCCGGCGGCCGGAGTGTACACGAAAGTTCCTGGAACCGATGCCGTGGCATTGAGCTGAGCGTCGCTGAGCGCCTCGCCGTAGGTGATGTCGGCAGGTGTCGGCCAGGTAATGGCCGGCGTCGCCTTGTTGACGGTGAGCGGCACGGCGGCCTTCGCCATGTTGTAGTTGGTGCCGTCGGAGGGAGTGAACATGACCGATGGCCTGTGCGTTCCGGCCGAGAGCACGGCGCCCTTGCCGGGGATGTAGTTGAAGGTTCCGGGAACCGACGCCGTGGCATTCAGCTGAGTCTCGCTGAGCGCGTCGCCGTAGGTAATTGGATCGGGCCGCGGCCAGCTGATGGCGGGCGCCGCCTTGGTGATGTTGAAGGACACGGCGGCCTGCGCCGTGGTGTAGTTCCCGCCGTCGGCCGGAGTGAAGGTCGCCGAGAGCCGGTGCGTCCCTGCGGTAAGCACGTCGCCCGTTGCGGGGATGTAAGTGAAAGTTCCGGGAACCGAGGCCGTGGCATTGAGCTGAGCGGGGCCCAGCGGGGCGCCGTAGGCGATGGCCGCCGGCTTGGGCCAGGTGATGGCCGGGGTCGCCTTGGTGACGGTGACGGTCACCGTGGCATCCGCCGCGGCATAGTCCACGGAGTCGGTTGGAGTGAAGTTTGCCGACAGCGTCTGGACGCCGGCCGGCAGCAGGTCGCCCGCGGCTGGAGTGTAGGCGAATCTTCCTTCTACCGAGGCCACGGCATTGAGCTGCGCGGCGCTGAGCGGGGTGCCATAAGCAATGTCCTGGGGCTTGGGCCAGGTGACGACCGGCATCGCCTTGTTGACGGTGAGCGAGACGGAGGTCTGCGTGGTGGCGTACTTGGTGCTGTCGGTCGGAGTAAAGGTCGCCGTGAGCATCTGGGTTCCCGCCGAAAGCACCTCGCCCGCGGCCGGGGAGTAAGCGAATCTTCCCGGAACCGAGGCCACGGCGTTGAGCTGCGCGGCGCTGACTGCGGTGCCGTAGGTAATGGGAGCGGGCTTCGGCCAGGTAATAGCCGGGGAGGCCTTGGTGACCGTGAGCGAGACGGCGGACTGAGCCGCGGTGTAGTCCGTGGTGTCGTTCGGAGTGAAAGTGGCGGACAGCGTCTGGATCCCTGCTGGAAGCACCTCGCCCACGCCGGGCGTGTAAGCGAATTTTCCCGGAACCACCGAGGTGGCGCAGAGCTGCACGGCGCTGAGCGCCGTACCGTAGGTAATCGAGGCGGGCTTCGGCCAGGTGATGGCCGGCGTCGCCTTGGTGACGCTCAGCTGAACGGAGGCTTGTGCCGTGGCGTACTTCGAGGCGTCGGCCGGAGTGAACGTCACCGAGAGCGTCTGGACTCCGGCTGTAAGCACGTCGCCGGCGGCGAAAGCGTAGGCGAACGTTCCTGGAACCGATGCCGTGGCGTTGAGCTGCGTGGCGCTGAGCGCAGTGCCGTAGGTGATGGAGGCGGGCTTTGGCCAGGTGATGGTCGGAATCGCCTTGGTGACCACCAGCGAGACGGTTGCCTGGGTGGGGACGTACTTGGCGCTGTCGGAAGGAGTGAAGGTTACCGTGAGCGTGTGCGTCCCCGCCGGGAGCACGTTGCCGGCCGACGGCGTGTAGGCGAATCTCCCCTCAACCGATGCCGTGGCATTGAGTTGAGCGGCGCTGAGCGGGGCTCCGTAAGTGATCGCAGCGGGCGCCGCCCAGTTGACGACCGGCGTTGCCTTGGTGACCACCAGCGAAACGGCGGCCTGCGCCGGCGTGTACCTGGAGAGATCGTTGGGGGTGAAGGTTGCCGAGAGCGTATGAGTTCCCGCCGGCAGGGTGTTCCCCACGGCCGGCGTGTAAACGAATTTTCCCGCAACCGGCGAGGTGGCATTGAGCTGCGCGGCGCTGAGCGCAATGGCGACCGAGATGGGATCGGGCTTCGGCCAGATGATAGCCGGGGTCGCCTTGTTGACCACCAGCTGCACCGAGGCCTGCGCCGCGGGGTACTTTGCGGTGTCGGTGGGAGTGAAAATCGCAAACAGCGTCTGCGTTCCCGCCCCCAGCACCTGCCCCATGCCGGGAGCGTAAACGAATGTTCCCGGAACCGAGGCCTTGGCATTGAGCTGGGTGGCGCTGAGCGGCGTGCCGCAGGTAATCGGAGCGGGCTTCGGCCAGCTGATGACCGGCACATCCTCCGACACCACCGCCACCGCCGGCGTCTCCTCAACCGGCGCGGCGGGGGCCTGCTGCGCGGCAGGCGCCGGTGGGGGGGTCTCACGGGGCCGCTCCGCCTGGAGATGCCATTGGCCGTCCGCTCCCCTCACATAGGTAACGCCCTTGTAAACCCGCGTTTCAGGCTGATCCTGCGGCTTGGGGGTAAGGGAGATGGGAACATCCTCACGCTTTTCTTCGCGCTTCTCCTCACGCTTTTCTTCGCGCTTCTCCTCACGCTTCTCTTCACGCTTGGGCTCCGGCGGCGGAGCGATGGACCGCTTGGGTTCAACGGGCGGAGGCGGCGGTTCCGGGATGCTTGCTTTGGGTTCAGGCGCGGGGCTGGGGGGAGGCGGTGCGGGCGTCACCCTGGTGATGGACAGCGGCTCGTCGGCGGGGGCGGGGCTCTTGGCCGAAACGCCTCTGCCGAAGCCTTTGAAGCTGAACCCCTTCTTCTTTTCCGGCGCCACGGGCAACCCGGTAATGGTGCTGGCCATCTCGCGGATGATGCGTGAAATGGAGGAGTCTTCCAGGACCAGTGGGGTGCCGGTGTTCTGCATCTGCCGCACTGCGGCAAAATCGTTGGGAATCTTCCACGAAGGGGGCCTGGTGAGAGCCTTCGTAATGCTGTCGTCGCTCACTCCCGAGCCGCGCGGATCGTAGCGGTTGATCACCACCTCGAGTTTGGGGCCGCCGGAGCTGAAGAACTGGCTGATGAGGCGATTGGAGTTGCGCAGTTCGGGAATGGCGGCCTGGGTGACCAGGTAAACCGTCTTGGCTTCTTTGAAGAGAGCGGTAGCGGCATAATCGAGCCTCGATCCCACATCCACTACGACGCTATCGAAGTCCTGCCGCGCCACCGTCAGCAGCCTGTCAATCGACTCATTGGAGGCCTGGTACTGGGGCAGCTTGCCGGGAGCCGCCAGCACGTACAGTCCCGAGCTGTGCTTGACCAGGAGCTTGGAGAGAAAACTCGCATCCAGCCGGGCGGACTCCTGAAGAGCGCTGATGGTGGAGTATTCGGCCACCAGCCCGAGGTTGAG
Source organism: Occallatibacter sp. (assembly GCA_050014655.1). GTDB lineage: Bacteria > Acidobacteriota > Terriglobia > Terriglobales > Acidobacteriaceae > Telmatobacter. Next base: position 6,237 of record JBEKCX010000099.1, read on the forward strand.
GGCGGCGTCGCCCAGGGGCAGATCGAGATCGATCAACAAAGTGCTCTGGGAGGGATCCTGGGAAAGGGCGACGGCAAAATTGCAGGCCAGCGTGGTAACCCCCGCGCCGCCCTTGGCGCCGAAAAACACCATCATCTTGCCGCCCGCCTTCTTGGGGCGAGTCGCCGGACGGCGGGCCGAAGCCCGCACCATGGCCTCGGCCATGGTGCTGGGGGCGAAGGGCAGGGTGAGAAACTCGCGGGCGCCGGCCCGCATGCAGCGCACCAGCAGGTCGGGATCGGCCTTGGCGGAAAAGACCATCACGGTGGCAACGCCGTTGGCGCCTATGCTTTCCACCAGTTCCAGAGCGTATTCGGGATTGCTGTCCAGATCGATAACTATGACGTCGTAACGCTGTTCGAGCAGCCGTGGCACATCGTCGAGGCCGGGAGGGTAGGAGGTAAACTCACGAACCTCGCTTCCCTGGCATCCGGCAAGAGCATAGGCTGCTGCCCTGCGGCGCTGTTCGTCCGGGCCGATCAGAGCAACCGACAAGGGGTCGGTACCGAAAGAATCCGGATACTGGGGGTCGAGATACGAGGACGTGTTTGGGTTCACTGAATTGCCTCTCACTGGTGCTTAAAAACTCCCCTTGAATTCAACTTCAAACTGATACTCTCTCTTCGCATTGCGACTCGCGCATTCATCTCCTCACCGGGCGAAAAACGACATCAGCGTTCCGACCGCGATCGCTGGAGCGTAAGGCATCTTACGCTTGGCAGGATTGGCGATGACCAGTTCGGGATCGCGATGCATGCCGCGCTGCTTCCAACCGAAGACGAGATCGCTCGTTCCGGTGAACAAATCTTTGAGAAATCCACCACAGACGGCCCAGCCGAGGGCCATCACACCCCCGGCCATGGCAGCGAAGAACAGCGCCCAGAACAACTGTACCGGGCCAATCCAGGCGCCGATGGCCGCGCCCAGTTTCACATCGCCGGCACCCATGCCGCCCATCCAGAAAAGTATGCCGTAGATCAGGATGGCGAGCCCCAAGCCGGCAAAGCTCTGGCCCAGGCCATGCCAAATGCCCTGACGAGTGCCGGGCCAGTCATGGCGCCAAGGAGAAACCACGATCCCCGCCAGCAGGAAAGGAAGCACCAGCCAGTTGGGAATGCGGCGGCTGCGCAGATCCGTGAAGGTAGCCACGGCGACGACAACCAAAGTGGGCCACCATGCGAACGAGTGCATACCTCAAACTCCTCTTCCCCAGGTTCAGGGAGCACCAGTCACTGTGCAATTGCCCGGCCAAACGGTTCAAGGCCCAAGATGCCTGAATTCAATTAGTTAACGCCCCGCCGTCCAGACAAGTGTACACGGATGTATACGGGCGGCACACGGGAGTGAAGCAGGGCGTATACACCCAAGCGCCACCATGATAGCACAAAGGCGTTATTATCATATTAGTACAGCATAATTACGTTCTTCACAATCGCGCGCCATCTGCGCGGATCGATCCTGCGGCGTCACTGCGGCCTCCCGAGGCTGGCTGGGCGCTGATCCAGCCCCTGAGAGTCTGATTTATTCGCTTTACAATGAACGATTTAGGTCGATCATGGTTTGACTTTGACGGCCATTGGGAGATTTCAATCCCTTCCGCTTCCATTTGGTGCCTCGGGAGTTTGTCTGCTCACCACTTCGAGAGGTATTACTATAGGAACATTCCGTCGGTTACTAAAGAAACGTTGACACTGTTTAGAGCCGCAAATAAGCTGACGCTTCCGCTGAAAACCCCCGGAAATTGCTGGTGCGCAATGTTTTTCTTTGCACCACTGAAGAGGCTTTTTCTTTTCGGGAAGTGCGGGCTGTGCGCTGTGGGCCGTCGGGCGATGTGCTTCATTGCGCGGGGTTTGCCGCGGACGGCAGGTTCAGTGCGGGCGCTTGTGTTACTCCAGTTGCATCGATCTAGCACAAAAAGGCCATTGCCATGCATCCTGCCGGTTGATGAGAATCACGATGTATTGCCGCCGCTCCGCTCGAGGCGGTGTACCTGTACCCTGAGAAAGCTCACCCGTTCATGATCAAGATCGCCCTATATTCGGAAGACCGCACGCTTCATCCGCTGCTTTCTTCAGCACTGGGAAAAGAGTTCCAGGTTCTGCTGGAGTCGGATCAGGAGGGAATGGAGAGCCTGGTGTCGGCGGGCGAATGCGATGTCATGATTCTGGATCTGAACTCCAATCACGATTCCTTGCAGGAGCGGATTGGGTTTTCCCGGCAGTTGATCGCATCGAGCGTGCCCTCGGTGGTGATGGCCGACGACGGTCTTCGCTCGACCGCGTTCGAGCTGGTGCGCACCGGGGCTTTCGGCTATTGTCGCCGGCCGCCCTCGGTTCGGGATCTGAAGACGATGCTCAGCCGGGCATACGAGAACTCCGCGCTGAAGCAGCAACTGCAGACCGTGCAGCAGAAACTGGAAGAACCCAGCAGTTGCGACCGGCTGATCGGATCGAGCCCGCAGATGCAGCGGGTCTACCAGCTGATTCGCCGCGTAACCAACCTGAATGCCGCGGTGCTGGTAACCGGCGAGAGCGGGACGGGCAAGGAACTGATCGCCCGCGCCATCCACAATCTGGGTTCCCGGTCCAACCACTGTTCGGGCATGAGAAGGGCGCTTTCACCGGCACGGTGGGCTCTCGGGAAGGCTTCTTTGAGCAGGCCGCCGACGGCACGCTGTTCCTCGATGAGATCGGCGACTTGAGCCTGTTTACGCAGGTCAAGCTGCTGCGCGTCCTGCAGCAGATGGAATTCAGCCGTCTGGGCAGCAACAAGCTGATCCCCTTGCGCGCGCGGCTGATCTTCGCCACCCACCGCGACTTGGGCAAACTGGTGGCCGAAGGGAAATTCCGGCAGGACCTGTTTTACCGCATCAATGTAATGCAGATTGAGTCGCCGGCGCTGCAGGAACACCCGGAAGACGTGCCTCGGATTGCCAGGCATTTTCTGCGCCACTATGGGCAGGTGTTTCAGAAGCCGATGGTGGATATTGAGCCCGATGCGCTGGCCATGCTACAGAATTACTCCTGGCCGGGCAATGTGCGCGAGCTGGAAAACGTGATGCAGAGGGCCATCATCCTGGCCGCCGGGCAGACCGTTCGCGCTGAAGACCTGAGTTTGAATCCGCCCGATCCCGAGCAGGAAGACGATAGCGGCGACATCGACGACGTGGTCGACATCGGCGATTTTCATCCCGCCGGCTCTTTTGAACGCCAGCTTCGCGACTATAAGATCAAATTGGCCGTCGCCGCCGTTCGTGAGAACAATGGGAATAAGACGGTGGCGGCCCGCAAGCTGTGCATCTCCCGGGCTTATCTGCATCGCCTGATCCGGCTTGCCGAACCCGACTCGATCTTCGAACAGGATCTTCGCGAGTTTACTGCCTGAGGACGGCGTCCTCCGCCGTATCGAACAGGCCGCATCCTGTAGCTGCGCCAGACGACTTCCCAATTTGGCGTTTCTTCCGCTGCACGTGAAGCGAAGCCGCTTGCTTGGACTGCCTTGATCGAAGATCCGACTCCGCATGGCGTTTATACTTTTCCGATATGCCCTATACATTTGGGGACAATGAGGAAGCGAGCCGCCGCCTGCGCCGTCTCGCCGACCTATACGAGCCCGAGACGCGCGCTTTGCTGGCGCTGATCTGCGATAGCGGCGAACCGCGCACACCTCGGCTTGCCCTCGACCTGGGCTGTGGCCCCGGCTGGTCGACGCGTCTGCTCAGCGCCGTGCTGAAACCCCGGCGAATCGTGGGGCTGGATTCGTCCGAGCGCTATGTGATGGAAGCGCGGGCAAATCATCCGGATTTGGAGTTTCTGCGCCACGACATTCTTCAAACTCCCTTCCCGGTTGAAGCTCCGGACCTGTTTCTCTGCCGCTTCCTGCTGACGCATCTGCCTTCGCCGCAAAGAGCCTTGCAAGCCTGGGCAGACGCGGCGGCGCCTCATGCGACGCTGCTGATTCACGAGACGGAAGCGATCGAATCCGCACATCCCGCGCTGCATCGCTACTACGAACTGGTTGCCGAGATGCAAAAACACTACGGGCAGGAACTCAACGTGGGAGCCGTTTTGGATGCCTGCTTTGCCCATACCCCGTGGAGAATCCGGCAGAGCCGGAGTTTGGTTGTGGAGAAACCGGCGCGGGAAATGGCTCAGCTGCATTTGTCGAATCTGCGCACCTGGGGCAGGAACGAGTACGCACTCCAGGCATTCGATCGCCGCGAGCTGGATGAGCTGGAAGAAGCTCTCGATTCGGTAGCGTCGGGGAATTCGCAAGCGGGCGTTGTTCACAACACCGCCAGGCAGGTGGTCGCAGAGCGAATGTGATTGACTTGTTTGAGCTGGCCTGCAAAGGAGACCGGCGATCGAATGCCGCAAGAAAGAGCCGCCTTGCACAGCGATGCATGAACATCGATTGCCTTGAAATTGCTATGTGTGCGAGTTATAACTGGGCGGTCCGGCAATCACCAGGCCGCTCTTGTTTCGCCCGTGGATGTACCAGCAGCACCAGGCCGTTTCATGGAGTTGCTTGTCGCTGGGCGCAATCAAGTCCCGGTAGATAATCTTTCCGTAGATAAAGGCCTTTTCTTCCCAGTTTGCAACCCGTTTGAACGATTCCTCGGTCTCGCAAATTCCCTTCCCCTCTTCCCGGCTGAACGATTTGACGGGCGTGGATTCGCCGGGAAGCAGGACGATGGGGGCGCGCGGGGCGCCTGGCTCTCCATACTCCGGCGGCGTGGGGAGTTGGGTTTCATCGATAACAATCTTGACCCGCTCGGCGGTGGCGACAATGGTGGCGGGGGTGCGGCCACGGTTGGTGGCCATTATCGTGAAACTGTTCTCGACTCTCAGGGATGGCTCGACCGTTATCAGCAACCAGGGCCTCTCTGAATCGACCATGGCTTGTACGTTCATCAGCGCGGCCTGGGCGCTGACGGCGGCGGCGGCGGCGGCGCCTTCCGCGGTCATCGTCAGGCGTTCAATCCTCTTCAGCGCTGAGAGGGCCAGCCAGATTCCGGTCAGCGTCTCTATGGCGACCACGAGACAGGCTGCCCACAGAATGCGATCGTGCCAGGACCACGGCGCAGGAGCTGGAGTTGGAAGCGTGACAACGAGGGGCGCCCGCTGGTCCTCGCAGGGACCGCCGTTGCACTGTGTCTGAACGGTTGAGCTGCCGGCGGCAGGCGGGGTCCGCAAGTTGGCGCCATGAGCATCGGTGGCCTGCCCGAAAACCGGCACAGATGCTTGCGCGACGGCCAACACCACCGCGAACAAAGCCAAACCCTTGAACCCCATGGCGCAAATGTACCACACGAACCCGACCGGGCGGCAGGGCTGCCGCGGCGCTCCCAGGTCAAGTTATGGAGTACCTTCCGCTGGCCAGATCCAGGGCGGCTTGCATTAAGTTCTCCGGCCGGCCGGCATCGCGCCAATAGCATTCATCCGCGCGAAAGGCGACGATCTTCTCTCCCTGGGCAGCAAGACGCAAATACGCGTCAATGATGGAGAAAGCGCCGTCCTCTTCCATCTTGGCAAAGATAGCCGGAGACAGAACGTGGATGCCGGCAAAGGCCAGCGCCTGCGCCCGCGCGGCAGGCCGCGCCAGTTCAGCCTTGCTATCTTCCGCGTTCGCGGCGCGCCCGGCTCGACGGCCGCAGAGCTGACCATGCTCGTCGAAGAGCAGATACCGCGAGGTCTCGCGGTCTTGCACTGCAAGCGTCGCGAGGGCGGCGCGCTCAGAATGAAACTGGATCATGCTCGCGAGATCGATGGCGCTGATAACATCGACGTTGTGCAATAGAAGCGGCTCCCGCGAGCTCGCGCTGTCCTTAAGAAAGAAGGGCGCGGCCTTTTTCAAGCCGCCGCCGGTGTCGAGCAGGACCTCTTCGCGTGAGACTTCAATACACATGCCGAAGTTATGGTGAGCTTTCAAATAATCGAGAATCATCCCCGCATGATGGTGCACGTTGATAATTACTTCGCGCACGCCAAAGGCGCGCAAGCGGCAGAGGACGATCTCCAGCAGCGTGCGGCCGGCCACTGTTACCAGCGCCTTGGGGCAGTCGTTAGTTAGCGGACGCAGGCGCGTGCCCAAACCGGCGGCCAGAATCATCGCCTTCATTTGCCTAACTTCTCCAGCTCGATATGCCGCACGGCCACTTCTACCCCGTCGCCGGCCCGCAGATGTTTCGCTAACTGCTCGGCCAGATACACCGAGCGGTGCTGGCCGCCGGTGCAGCCGAAGGAGACCATAAGGTCTTTGAAACCGCGGCGCCGATAGTCGCTCATGGCTGCATCCACAAGCGACATAACATTGGAAAGAAACTGTTGCACGCTTGCCTGGCCATCGAGATAGTCGATCACCGCCGCGTCCTTGCCGGTTAACTGGCGGAATCGCTCCTCGCGCCCTGGATTGGGAAGACTGCGGGCATCGAAGACAAACCCGCCCCCGTTCCCCGACTCATCGGCGGGCATTTCGCGGTGAAAGCTGAAACTGAAAACCCGCACCGTCAAACCCTCCTGGGAAGAAGCCAGGCCCTGCAGTTTCTCCGATGCCGACAGGCTCTGGAGCGCGTCCATCAGCGCCGGCAGGGCGATGGGCAGCTTGACGTTCGAGGCGAGCCAGCGCAGGTTCTTCAATGCGTAGGGGACGCTCTGCAAAAAATGGGCCTTGCGCTCATAAAACCCCCGAAAGCCATAGGCGCCGAGGGCCTGCAAAATGCGGACGTAGACGTATGCATAATAATGCTCCATGAATGCGTCGCGCCGTAAGTCAATGTAACTCCCAAGGCAGTCGAGATAGCAGTCTAGTAACTCCTGGCGCAACTTGGGCGGCAGATCGGCCTTGCCATCGTAGAGGAGAGACGCGATATCGTATTGCAGCGCGCCTTTGCGGCCGCCCTGGTAATCCAGAAAGAACGGCTGCCCGCCGCGCAGCATGACATTGCGGGACTGGAAATCCCGATAGAGAAAGTAATCGCGGCCGGCGCCGAGCAGGCACTTTGTCAGGCGGCTGAAATCAAGCTCCAGCGCCTGCTCGTTGAAGGGAACGCCCGAGAGCCGCAGGAAGTAATACTTGAAATAGTTCAAATCCCAGGCGATGGACTGGCGATCGAAGCTGGAGCGCGGATAACACACCTTGTAATTCAAATCGCGGCCTGCCTCGATTTGAAAACGCGGCAGCGCGGCCACCACTTTGCGATAGGCTTCAATGGCCTGCGAAGCTATAACTTCGCCGGCGCGATTCCCGCCCAGAAACTCGAAGAGCGTGGTGTCGCCCAGGTCTTCTTCAAGGTAGGCGCCCTGGCTCAAATCCTCGGCATAAATCTCGGGAACCGGCAATCCGTGGCGGCGAAAATGCCGGGAGAACTCAAGGAAAGCGACATTCTCCTCGCGCACGGAATAGAGAATGCCGATGGCGCTGAACTGTCCGCCGGTGAGCCGGACGATCATGCGGCCCGAGCCGCCAAGCTGGCCCTGAAGCGGCTGCACACGTTCGGCGGGCAACCGGAAATGCTGCTCGAAAAGCCGTTTCAGAACGTCCATGAATCCTTTCCCGGGAACCGCTTAAGCTGCTCCACAAAGATAACCAGCCCAGGGAAGCGCGCGCAAGGCGCCATCGCAAAAGCCGGAGACGACGCTTGGAAAGGCCGCGGCATTCAAGTCGACGCGGCCGCGAACCTCGCCCGGAAACTCACGAAAAGTCAACGGGCGACTCTATCTGCCTGCTCGTGGAGCGGCCGGCGCCGGACGGGGAGCGCCTTCCGGCAGGACGAGGCTTTGCGGCGCGCGGCGGGCGCGGTCGAGTTTGGCCAGGTCGGCTTGCATCTGCTTGTTGCGGCCGAGCGAAGCCAGCACGGCGGCCAGAATGGACGCGGCGGCGGCATCGGCCGGAGGACAGATGCTGTAGTGCATCCACTTGCCATCGCGGCGGGCCGCAACGATGCCGGCCCTGCGCAGGTAGGCAAGATGGCGGGAGATCTTGGGCTGGCCCTGGCGCAGAATTTCGACAAAGTAGCAGACGCAAACCTCGCGCCCGGCCATCAGGTTGAGCAGGCGCAGGCGAGTGGGGTCGGCCAGAGCCGCAAACAGGCTGGCCAGGCTGACGGGCTTGGAGCAGCAGACCATGAGAATATTGTATACGCATTGACAAATATGAAGGCGTTTAATATATTCGCTAAAGCGAATGTGAGGCGCGAACGATGGACACGAAAACCCTGGTGCAAGAGAAGTATGGAGCGGCGGCGCGGCAGGTGCAAAAGACCAGTTCGGTGGCTTGCGGCGATCCGGCGCTGCGCTGCTGCGACCCGGTGACCACCAACCTGTACAACGACGCTGAAAAGAGCGGGCTTCCAGCGAGCGCCGTGCAGGCGTCGCTGGGCTGCGGCAATCCCACGGCCCTGATTGAGTTGAAGCCCGGAGAGACGGTGCTGGACCTTGGCTCCGGCGGCGGCATCGACGTGCTGCTCTCGGCCCGGCGCGTGGGACCGGCGGGCAAGGCGTATGGGCTGGATATGACCGACGATATGCTGGCGCTGGCCCGCGAAAATCAGCGCCAGGC
>JBEKCX010000100.1:0-8854 GCA_050014655.1 Occallatibacter sp.
ACACAGTCCCAGTGTGCAGATGGCTGCCCCATCGTGCCAACTTTGACCTTGCCAACTTTCGCGGGTCCAACGGAAGACTCCACGGAACATTCCGGCGAGGCCACTAAACACATCGGCATCCACCGGCAAATCATCTACTCCTACCGCGGCAAGTGCCCAGGCAAGCAACCCGATAACGCCAACGAGCAGCACAAGAAGTAGCAGAGAAAGCAGCACCGCTGGAATCACCCACCCATAGGCGTCGTACACGTTCAAGACAGCCGTAGCCATCGCATCCCACAGCCGTTCCAGTTGCGAACTCCAGTCAGTAGACATGCCCGCCTCCAAAAGCAACAAGGAAGAGTACGGAATCCGCCCGAGGACGGTTCCCACTCCTCCTCACACTCCCAACACCGCGGATCAGCCAGTACCGCGTCTTGATGCTTTCGTGCTTTCCCAGGTCCCCAAATGCGAGGGACCTGGGGCACCCAGGGCTTCTGCTTGGATTACGAAATCTCATGGACACAGCACTAGGGACTAAAAAGCACCCTGTCTTCTCTCGACGCGAGTAAACGTTCCGTCCTTGGTGCGCACCGCTGCGGATTGTTCCCCAATCCCTTAGTCCCTTAGTCCCTAGTCCCTAGTCCCCTAGTCCCCGCTTCTGTCATCCGGCCACGATAAGCTCCTCCTCCAATTGCTGCTTCTGGAACAGCCCGGCGTAGTAGCCGTCGAGAGCCAGCAATTCCTCGTGTCTGCCCAGCTCCACAATCCTGCCTTGGTCCAACACCGCGATCCGGTCCGCGCTGCGCACCGTCGAGACGCGATGTGAGATCAGGATGGTGGTCGAGGACGAGGTATAGCCGCGCAACCCGCCCAGGATGCGCTCTTCGGTGTAGGTGTCAACGCTGGCCAGAGCGTCGTCGAGGATGAGAATGGCGGGGCGGCGCAGCAGGGCGCGGGCGATGGCCGAGCGCTGCTTCTGACCGCCGGAGAGCGTGACGCCGCGCTCGCCCACCATGGTCTCAAAGCCCTGCGGAAACTCCTCGAACTCCAGGCGGATGTGGGCGGCCTCGGTGGCCTTCAGCATCTCCTCCGCGCCGGCTCCGGGCGCGCCGAAGGTTAGGTTCTCGCGGATGGTCTCGCTGAAGAGAAAGGTCTCCTGGGGAACCATGCCGATGTTGCGCCGCAGCACCTCGAGCGGGTAATCGCGCACCGGCCGGCCGTCGATCAGCAGCGTTCCCTCGGGCGCTTCAAAGAGCCGCGAGATCAGGTTGACAAGCGTGGACTTGCCCGAGCCGGTGGGGCCGACGATGGCCAGGCTGGAACCGGCGGGAATCTCAAGCGAGATGTCGCGCAGCACCTCCGTCTCGCCGTAGCTGAAGTTCAGGTGGCGAAACTCGATCTCGCCGCGCAGCACGGCGTCGGGCGGTATCGCGGTGTCGGCGGCGCGGTCGTCGATGGCCGGCTCGGCCTTCAGCAACTCGTCGATGCGCTTGACGGAGGCCGTGCCCCGCTGGAAGAGGTTCACCACCCAGCCCACGGCGATGATGGGCCAGATGAGCATGATCATGTATGTGTTGAAGGCCACGAAGTCGCCCACCGAGATGCGGTTGGAGAGCACCAGGTGGCCGCCGGCCAGCAGCGTGATCACCATGGAGACGCCGAGGATGAACTCCAGCGTGGGCCAAAGCATGCCCATGAGTTGAACCAGCCGCAGCGCGCGGGCGATGTACCGGCGGTTGAGCCGCTCGAAGAGGCCGATCTCAGACTCCTCGCGGGCGAAGGCGCGGATCAGGCGCGCGCCGGAGTAGTTCTCCTGGGCCTGCGACGAGATCTCGGAGAAGCTGGCCTGGATGCGCTCGAAGCGGTCGTGGATCTTGCGCCCCAGGTACTGCACCAGGATGCTGGCCAGCGGCATGGGCGCAAGCGCGACAAAGGTCAGCCAGGGGCTGATACGCAGCACGTAGTAGAGCGCGCCCACGGTGAAGAAGACCGTGTTGGCGCTGTACATGAGGGCCGGGCCGAGCAACATGCGCACGGCATTCAGGTCGTTGGTCATCCGGGCCATGATATCGCCGGTGCGGTAGCGCTGATAGAAGCCCGAGTCCTGGCGCTCCAGGTGGAGGAAGAGGTCGTTGCGTAGGTCGAACTCGATCTCCCGCGAGATGCCGATGAGAATCCATCGCTGGGCGTAGAGAAAGACGCCCTTGACCAGCGAAATGGCGATCAGCAGCCCGGAGAAGATGAGAATCCTCTCGCGGGTTACCCCATGCTTCATGGCGTCGATGGCCACCTGCAAGACCCTGGGAAACTGAACCGCGACGGCATTGGTGGCAATGCACGAGAGCGTGCCCCACAGGTATCCCCAGCGGTAGCGGCGCATGTACTTGAACAGAGGGGCCAGATCGCGAAGCATGGCTTTATTGTACGGGGAGGGGCGGAAGGGGTTTTCCGGTCAGGAGTTCCACTTATCGACTGCCGGAAGCGGATTCTTGCGCATTCCGCAAAGCCCTGCCCGCCAGTTCCGCCCTACTCCAGCCTGGTCAGGAACTCCTTCATCCGGCGCGTCCCCTCGTCGATGTTCTGTTTGGTCACCGGGTAAGAGACGCGCAGGTGCTCGGCGGTGCCGAATGCCTCGCCGGGCACCGTCACCACATGAGCCTCGTGCAGCAGCCGCGTGGCCATCTCCGTCGCGGTCCTGATGCCGCCCTTGCCCAGATAGGCGGAGATGTTCGGGTAGACGTAGAACGCCCCCTCGGGCTTGGTGCAGGTGACGCCGGGGATCTCCGCCAGCCGGGCCAGCATGTAGTCGCGCAGCTCGATGAACTCGGCGCGAAACTCGCTGACACACTCCTGCGAGCCGGACAGCGCGGCGACAGCGGCCTTCTGCACAAAGCTGGTGGCGTTCGACGTGGACTGCGACTGCAGCTTGTTCAGGTTGGCCACAATGGGCTTTGCCGCCAGGGCGAAGCCGGCCCGCCAGCCGGTCATCGCATAGGTCTTCGACAGCGAGCCGAGCACCACAATATGCTCCTTGGCCCAGGTAAACGAGCCGCCGGAGACCGGCTTGCCGGCGTAGTTCAAGTACACGTAGCACTCGTCCAGCAGCAAGAAAATCCCGCGCTCGTGGGCCACGTGGACGATCCGCTCCAGATCCTCGGCCGACACCACCGACCCCGCGGGGTTCGACGGCGAGTTGAGGATGATGGCCTTGGTCTTCGGCGTGACGGCCTTCTCGATGGCGTCCGCCGTGATGCGGAAGTTCTCCGCCTCGCTGGTTTCCAGCAAGACCACCTTGCCACCGGCGTACTGGATGATGTCCTTGAAGCTCACCCAGTAAGGAACGGGCAAAATCACCTCGTCGCCGTGATCCACCAGAATCTGAATGGTGTTGAAGAGCGCCAGCTTGCCGCCGGTGGTGAAGATGGCCTCGTCCAGAGCGTAGTCCGAGCCGAAGTCGGTCGCGTGCCGCTCGACGATGGCCTTGCGCACGTCGGGAATGCCCGGAACCACCGTATAGCGGGTGAAGTTGGCGTCGATGGCGGCAATGGCCGCGTCCTTGATGTGCCGCGGAGTATTGAAGTGGGGCTCGCCGGCGCCAAAATCCACCAGGTTGATGCCCTGCGCGCGCAGCTTGGCGGCCTCCGCGGCCACGGCCATGGTTGCGGAAACCTCGATCCGGCCAATCCGGCCGGCAAAGACTTGGGAAGATGTCGAGACTGTCATAGCAATTCTATCTTTACAGATTTGCTGCCAATGACCAAGCACATCTTCAAAGACGCTCCCCCGCGGTGCTCGCCCGGCCGGCTTGCGTGTCGCCGCGCGCGGCGGTGTGGGGCGTTCCCCGGCTTGGTTGGAGGTGCAAGATTCGGGCCGCACAGAGGCACGTGCGATCCATCTTCGGCATAGATACTCTGCCGCAACAAGAAGGCGCCACCCGCGGTAGCGGATGGCGCCTGCTGTTAATCCACATGGAAGTTAGAACTTGAAGCGCAGCGCGAGCTCCATGATGCGGGGATCGTACGCGCCGGTTATCTTGTCCTCGTTTGCGTTGGCCACCGTGGCATTTGGGTTTTGGGGGTTGGTGTGGTTGAACAGATTGAAGGCCTCAGCGCGGAACTCGAAGAAGTTCCGCTCCGTGATGTGGAACTCCTTGAAGAGGCTCATGTTGTAAATCTCCTGGCCCGGCCCGCGGATGGTGCCGTTCTGGGCGTTGCCATAGTAGCCGTAATAGAGAGTCGCGTTCGACACTCCGTTCACGGAAATGTTCGGACGCAAATACGCTCCCTCGTTGAACCACTGCTGAGTTGAACCGGTCTTCCAGGTCTTCGGCCCAATGGTCGACTGCCCCGGCATGACGAACGGCCGCGCCGTGAGTCCTCCGTTGGTCAAGGTTATACCGGGCGTAATCGAGCCTCCCGCACGGAAGGTCGAGATGTCGTTCAAGCGCCATCCGCCCATGGTCAGTTTCTCGAACTGATTGCCGCTGTGCTGGAAGAACGGCAGTTCGTAGAGCACGGTGATGTTCATCGCCTGAGGATAGTTCAGGCCATTGTTGCCGTGGAAGCGGTTGAGGTTATAGGGGTCGACCACTGAGTTCGAGGTGTCGTGCGACCAGGTGTAAGCCGCGGCGAGGTAGAGCGATTTTGTCACCGGGTGCTTGATCTGCGCCTCCAGGCCGTTCCACTCCTGCCACAGCCGGGTGGAATAGACCGTGATGGAGCCGTAACCCTGAAAGGGCGCATAATAAGCCGAGTTGTCGCCCTTGTTGCCGTTTGCGGGATTGATGGCGATGAGCGGATTGTAGTCGTAGCTCACGCCAGCGGGGCTGGTGTAGTGCGGCGCCTGATTCCAGTTCCAAGTGGCCTCCAGATGCTGGAGACGGCTTCCGGCTCCCACTACCGCGACGATAAAGTTGGACGGGAATTCATGCTGGATTCCGAGCGAGTAGCTGGCCGCCGGCGAGGCCCCGATCTGGTAGTCCCCCCCGGTGACCGATATCACGCTCTCCGTATTCGCGCTGCCGCCCGCATCCACGATGTCCCAGGTCGAGGTTGAAGGGAGTGTCAGATTGGAGAGGTTCTGGTTGCTGAACACGGGAGGATTGGCTATGCAGTTGAAGGAGCAATCCTGGTTGGTAAAGATGCGCGTATAGCTTATACCGTAGCCGCCGCGCAGGCTGGTCTTGCCATTGCCGAAGACATCCCAGGCGAAGCCGGCATCGGGCCCGACGTACCAGTTGTGCGCGTCGGAGAAGTTCACCGGCAAGCCGCCCGATTGGCCGCTGTTGTAGAGCATGCCGTTGCTGTAGGTGGCGGGGTACTTGAGGTTGGTGGCGCCGCTGAACTCGTTCACGGTGGGCGCATTGGCAGGAACAAAGGCCGGGTTGGCGTACATGTTTCCCGCCACAACGCCCGCATCCCAGTTGGTCTCGGAGTTGGGCACGCCGTAGGGCAGGGGCAGGTGGTACAAGCGCACGCCCAGGGTGAAGGTCAGGTTCTTGTTGAACTTGTACTGGTCTTCGACGTAGGGCGAAAAAGAGAAGGCATGCATATCGCCGTGAGGCGCGTTGCTGGCCTGGCTGAAGCCGCCTACATAGCCCAGCAACATATCCGCCATGGAGTCATCCTGGCTGCATTGGCCTGAGGCAGCTACCCCGCTAGGAAGCGTCCCGCTGCAGCCGCCCGTTGCGGTCTTTTGTGCCGCGGTGGCCGCGGTGGAACTGCCGTTGAAGGAGAGATTCCCATTGGTCTGCTGGCCAGAAACCTGGCGCTTGGTGTTGAAGACGAAGGTTATGCCCGCCGTGAGGTAGTGCTTGCCCTTGAGCCAGCTCCAGTTGTCGGTGATTGTATTGTCCAGATCGGATGCGTGCGGGATCGGCCGGGCCGCCTGGATGCCCTGCCCCGCCATGCCGCCCGAGAACGACACCACCGGAGTGCGGTTGGCATATAAGCCGTTGGGATAGTAGAAATTCTCCGAGAAACCCGGTATCTGGTTGATGTAATCCGTTCCTACCAACTCCAAGTTCAGGAGGAAGATGTTCATGGCTACGCTGGTGGTGTTCACCATGCTCGGCGACAGGGTCTGGGTCAGCGAGACCTGAGCCAGCTTGTTGTGTGTGTAGTCCGTCTCCGTGCTGATCGGAGTTGTCCCTGGGCTCTCGGTATTCTGCGCGTACGACTGGTACTCGTCCAGGTATTCACCCAGCGCATGATACTTGGGGGTAAAGTTGTGATCGATCTTGATCTCATCGTCGCGCTGATCGGTGACCTGCGGCATGTTATTGATGTAGTTGGTGGTGTTGCCGGCCAGGGTGTAGTTCGGCGCCGGGTACAAGGCCTTCAGGTAGGCCGCTGAACTGGCGTTGATTCTGCCGCTGGGGATCTGGTAGTAGCCGACCGGGCATGTGCCTCCCGTGGAAGTCGGGAAGAGGGGGGTGCCAGCAGTCGCCGGGTCCTTGATGGGCGAAATGAAGCAGCCGGCCTCCTGGAGCGCCGTGGGTATGGTGCTGGTGTTCTGGCTGGGCACGTGCAGAATCACAAACTGCTCGTCCCAGAAGAAGAAGGTCTTCTGCCGGTCGGCGTTGTAGTGATGGGGAATGAAGACCGGCCCGCCCAGGTTATAGCCGAAGATGTTCTGATGGTAGGGGGGAATGGTGGTCGAGAAGTAGTTCTTTGAGTTCAGATCGTTGTTGCGCAAGAACTCCCACCCCGCCCCATGGAACTTCGATGTGCCGCTCTTGGTTTGCATCAGAATGACCGACGAGCCCAGGAGCGAGTACTGCGCGGAAAAATTGTTCTGGAGCACGCGCACTTCTTCCAGCGAGTCGGGGTTGGGAACCACCGATTCCTGCGTCATGTTGCCGGTGTTCTCGTTCCACACGCCGTCCAGCACATAGAAGCTGCGCGACACGTCCAGGCCGTTGATGGAGAGCTGGCTGCTGGTGGAGCGGCCGCCGGTGGTCATCGCCGAGCCTTGCTGCTGGTTCACCACGCCCGGCATCATCACCGCCAGGCCCTGGTAGTTGCGGCCATTCATGGGCAGCGTGCTCACCTCGTCGGCATCGATGTCGGCCGAAGTCTCGGGAGTGGAGGTCTCCACCTGGGTGGAGGCTGCCTCCACCGTCACGGTCTGGGTTTGGACGCCTACCGCAAGCACTCCATTGGCCGTGGCCGTGGTCGCCGGATGGAGTTCGACGCCGTTCACCGTGTAGGTCTTGAAGCCCGCCTTGGCAAAGGTGACCGTGTAGGTTGCCACATTCAGGTCAGGCGCAATATAAACGCCATCGCGGTTGGACTGCGTCTGGACAGCGACCTTGGTTGAATCGTCGGTAATGGTTACGGTCGCGCCAGGCACCACCGCGCCGGTGGAATCCGTCACTGTTCCTGTGATTGTTGCTCTGGTGGAAAGCTGCGCATGGAGCGCAGGGCCAACGATGAACAGCGCCAGCAGAAACACCGTCGCCGTCGCGGTGAAGCGTCGTAGCATGGACATTTCCCTTCTTCCTTCCTCCGAAATTTTTGACCCGAGAAATTCTCTTGACTTGAGACGGCCGCCGCGAGCAGCTTCCGCCCCTTCTGGTTTCCATAAGGAGATTGTTTCAAAGACGAAACATTGATACACTCTCCAGCATAATCGTGTCAACATGTTTTTGCTCTGGAGCCTGCGGCGCCCAATCGCTGCACCGTCAAGCATGTTGGGATGCGGTGAAATCCGCGCACCGGCGTCGAAATGGGCGTTCCGCGGGGGGCGGCGGGGACGCCGGCAACATAGCCGACCAGGAGGTCGGCGCTACAGAGCGTCGATCTGGCCGTGAGAAATGCAGGCGCGGAACGACGGCAACCAGCGGAAGCTCACCGGGGAATCCGCTTGCCTGCCCCTGAAGGAGCGCCGGCCCCGCAAGCAGAGCCCAGGCCCGGCAAGCAGAGCCCAGGCCCCAAAAGCAAGAGCCTATTCAGAGGCTGCGTGGTTCCGATTGATGCGCCCGCGCAGGCGCTTTAGCACGTTGGGCGGCACCAGTCCGGTGACATCGCCGCCGAAGCTGAAGACTTCCTTCAGCATCCGCGAGCTGACAAACGAGTAGCGCCCGGCCGGCTGCAGGAAGACGGTCTCGATCTCCGGGGCCAGCCGCCGGTTCATCAGCGCCATCTGGAACTCGTATTCGTAGTCGGAGATGGCGCGGATGCCGCGCAGCACCGCCGATGCCCCCTGGCGGCGCGCAAACTCCACCATCAGCCCCTCGAAGGTGGCGATGGAGACGTTCGCCAGCGAGCCGGTCACCTCTTTGAGCATCTCCACCCGCTCCTCGACGGTAAACAGCGGATTCTTCTCCGGATTGCTGAGGATAGCGACCGTCAGGTGATCGAAAAGCCTTGCTCCGCGCTGAATCAGGTCCACGTGACCGTTGGTCGGCGGGTCGAAGGTGCCGGGATATAGGGCCGTTACGCTCATGCAGGTTGCTCTAGTACCGTGTCCTGATGATTTCGTACCTTCCCAGGTCCCCAAATGCGAGGGACCTGGGGCACCCAGGGCTTCCGCTTGGATTACGAAATCTCATGAACATGGCACTAGGGGGATTCTAGCAGCGTGGGCAGGCGGCATGGCCGGTCGGCGGCGCAGGGGACTCGTGCGTTCCGAACGGGATTGACTCACAGCGTTCGCTTGAAGAGGGGCGTGGCGATGAGCAAGGTGCCGATGCCGAAGACGAACAGGAAGAGCAGGTCGAATTGAATGGCCTGGAAGCCGCCGTCTTTGAGGATGATGGATTTGAAGCCGTGGATGGCGTAGGTGAAAGGGTCAACGACGGAGAGGGCGCGTAGCCACCATGGAAAGGAGGCGATGGGATACATGGCGCCGGAGGGATAGAACAACAGCA
>JBEKCX010000101.1:0-8800 GCA_050014655.1 Occallatibacter sp.
GGCGGCCTTCGGCTTCGGCCTCCAGGATGGCCTTGAGGTAGTTCTCCTTCGAGACGTATATCGAGTCTTTCATCGCGGGACTTGATTCAGTCTAAACTGTTGCGGCGTCATCCTGCTTTGGCCGGAACCTGCGCTCCTGGGATGATTCTCCTTCCCCATCAGCCGATACTATTCTCATGGGAATGGCTCGGCGGGATGGTTTGTTGCAGCGTCTACCCCCGGTATGGCGGTTCCGGGCGTAAGATTGCAGACATCAATTACTTTGGGCGGGAGCCCGGATCCGCTGTCGTACGACGTTGCGCGCTGCCGCAGGCGCGGAAAGGACGGAGACAAGCCAGTGAGAATCGGCTTTGCGCGTGTCCCCGTCTGTCTGCGTCATGGGCCGGCGGATCTCTTGCTCGCGGGCTTCTTGGCGGGAGTTCTGCTGCTCTTGCAGCCCCCGGCGCACGCCGCGCCCGCGACGGCGGCGGCGGAGAAGCTGCGCACCATCACCACGGCGCGCGGGGTGCACAGCCTCTCCAGCCAGGAGGCCGCGCGCGCCTATCCCGTCCGGCTGCGGGGAGTGGTAACTTACTACGACCAGAACCCCGGGGACGGAAACGGCGCAATGTTCGTTCAGGATGCCACCGGTAGCATCTTTGTCAAAATCGCCCAGCGCGTAATCGAGTCGGTGCGGCCTGGAACCCTGATCGACCTGCGGGGGGTCAGCAATGCGGGTGAGTTTGCTCCCATCGTCGCTCACCCCCAGATCGACGTGGTTGGATACGCAGGCCTGCCGGGAAACCCTCACCAGGTGAGCCTCACTCGCCTTTTGAGCGGGGCCGAGGACGGCCAGTGGGTCGAGGTTGAGGGCGTTGTTCATTCGCTCACAGAGGACGACCGCCATGCCGACTTGCAACTGGCCATGGCCGACGGGACCATCTCGATTCTCATGGTGAAGGACGCGGGCGCCAACTACTCCGGGCTGATCGATGCCAGGGTTCGCATCCGCGGCAACCCAGGGCCGTTGTTCGACCTCAGCCGCCGGCAGATGATCGGCGTTAACATTCATTGCCCTAACCTCTCCGCGGTGGAAGTTGTAGAACGTCCGCCGGATGATCCCTTCAAGTTGCCCGTCATTCCCATCAACAGGCTGCTGCAGTGGGACCTGGCGCCCCTGTTGGCTCACCGGGTGCATGTGCAAGGCAGAGTAACCCTTCAGTGGCCGGGCGCATCGGTTTGCCTGCGGGATGCCTCGCAGGGGATATGCGCCCAAACGAGCCAGAGCACGCTGCTGCGCGACGGCGAGCCGATCGACATGGCGGGGTTCGCCAGCGCGGAGGGTGGTGGGCCGGTGCTGACAGATGCGGTGTTCAAGACCAGCAGCGCCGGAGCAGCCGCGCCCGTGCCGGCCGTGCCGGCGGACGCGGAACAAGCCCTGAAGGGAAAGTACGATTCCCAGCTCATCCAGATCGATGGCCAATTGATTTCTCGCGACCTCTCCTCGGCCGACACCACGCTCCTGCTCTCCTCCGGAAGATCCATCTTCAAGACGATTCTTCCCCAAGGGCTGGGCGGTCCCGAGACCACCGCCTGGAAGAACGGGAGCGTTTTGCGCATCACGGGAATCTGTTCCGTCGAGCTCGATGCACAGAGAAGCGTAATGGGGATGGGAACAGCTGTGCCGAGAACGTTTCGGGTTCTCATGCGCTCGCCCGCTGACGTTGTTGTCCTCCAAGAGCCCTCCTGGTGGACGCCCGCCCATGCCGCTCTGCTATTGACATTGGCGCTCATCGTCACGCTGGCTGTGCTGGTTTGGGTAATGGTGCTCAGAAGGCGCATCCGCGAAAGTGAGGAGCGATTCCGCCACATGGCGCAGCACGATGCCTTGACGGGACTGGCGACGCGCCTGGTGCTGAATGACCGGCTGACGGTGGCGCTGGAGGCCGCCAAGCGCCACCACAATGGGCTTGCGCTGCTGATGCTGGACATCGACCGCTTCAAGAGCATCAACGATACCCGCGGCCACCCCGCAGGCGACGAGGTTCTGCGGGTCACGGCCGAGCGCATCGTTCAAGCCGTGCGCAAAAGCGATACAGTGGCCAGAATGGGAGGCGACGAGTTCGTCGTGCTTCTGCCCGACCTGATCGATCCGCGAGCGGCGGAGAACGTTGCCGCAAAGCTTGTGGCGATGCTGTCGGCCCCCGTTCCGTTTGCGGGCTGTGAGCTGCTGATTAGCGTCAGCGTCGGGGTTTGCACAGCCGCGCCGGGTGAGCTGGATCCCGAAGTGATGCTGAGGAATGCGGATGCTGCCCTGTATCGCGCCAAGGCGAAGGGGAGAAACTGCTTTGAGGTCTTTTTCATCGGGATGATCGAGGCTTGAGAAGACGGCAGTTGAACCGGCGCCTCAGACCGGCCGGGCGGCCTTCTCGATGAAGCGAGTGATCAGGCCGACGGGCAGAAAGCGGACCAGGAAGGCCGTGAACCTGCCGCCGAAGTAGGGAATGACCGTCCGCCGGCCGCGGGCCAGGGCGGCGACCCCCAGCCGGGCCACATCCGGAGCCGGTTGCAAGGCGCGGCCTTTGAGCACGGTGCCGTGGGCTACGTCCACGAACTCGCTCTCCGTGGGGCCTGGGCAGAGAGCCGTTACCTTGACGCCGAAGCGGGCCACCTCGGCGGCCAGACCAAGAGCAAAGAAGCGATCGAAGGCCTTGGTAGCCGCGTAGGTGGCGATGTAGGGCACCGGCTGGAAGCTGGCCGTCGAGGCCACCACCAGCACCCAGCCCCGCCGGCGCTCGACCATGCGCGGAACAAACAGCCGCGTCAGGCTCACCACGGCCTCGCAGTTGACGCGGACTTGACTGAGCTCCTGATCGATATCGTTTTGAGCGAAGAAGCCGAACTGGCCCAGGCCGGCATTGTTGACCAGAATGTCCACGGTGAGGCCGGCGCCTTCGGTAGCCGAGTAGATCAGCTCGGGCGCGGCCGGGTCGTTCAGGTCTGCGACGACGATGCGCGCCTCGGTTCCCTTGGCCGCGAGCTCGGCGGCCAGGGCCTCAAGCCGCTCCACGCGGCGCGCTGTGAGAATGAGCTTGGCGCCGTGGGCCGCCAGCTCCCGCGCCAATGCCGCGCCGATTCCCGCGCTGGCCCCGGTGACCAGCGCCCATTTGCCGTTGAACTGCTGTGTGTTTGCCATCGTGGGGACTATCATAGCGAACCAGGCATCGCGCCGCGGGGCCAGACCGCAATGCCGCTCCTCGAAAGGCGTGAAACCGGCTAGAGCAGCAGGTCGTTCTCCTGATTTCCCAGCTCTTTGATCACGTCCCCCAGAGAGACGGTGGCAACCCGGCCCGCGCGGATGCCGGCCGGCCTCTGCCCGGCAAGATAGGTCTTCTCAAGGCCTTCCAGATGCGCCAGGATCGCCTCGCGAGCGTAATAGGTCTTGGTCCGGCCGGTGGCTCTGGCCAAAGCGTCCAGGCGTTTTTCGATCTCTGCGGGCAAGCGGATGGCGAGCATGATGAAACCTCCCCGGATGGTGCTATACAAGTATAGCACCAATAGCATCGACGCGGAGATTCCATCGCAAAACGCCGGACTTCAGCAAATCCCCGCAGCGTTGAGATGCGGTCCGTACAGCATGTCGGCGCCCTCGATGTGATTGTCCAGCCAGCTTTCGAAGCCGTTCAGATCCTCTGCCGAAAGAAAGGGAGGGCGGCCGCTCTTGAAGTGCGCTTGCCATCTCAACGCCGCCGCCAGCATCAGGTCGTGCTCCTGGCGGTGTGCCTCCGCTCCTGCAAAGCCGGCCCGGTCAAAGAGCCTCTCTTCGTGGGCAAAATGAGCCTTGGTCACTTCCACCAGGCGATCGAGAACCTCTTCCAGGGCTTCCCTGCTGCGGGCGCTCGACAACGTCTCCTGCGCCACGTTCAGCATGCCGATCAGCTGCTTGTGGTCGTCGTCGAGCTCCTTGACGCCCACACTCATTTCCTCAGTCCAGATCATCAGCGTCATCTGACGGTTCTCCCTTGCCGGTTTCCTCGCGCTCGGACCGTCATGCAGAGACGCCGGAGTTGCAGGCGTCTGCCGGCGCTGGGCGAGCCAGCACACAAACGGGCTTCCCCGCTTGGTGTTCTGAGAAGGACTATCGGCAATTGCAGAGGAAACATCAGCCCTGGGAGCAGGCCCGATCTAAGAAGCGGAAGCGGCCAGCGCGCCTTCGAACTCCTCGTTCAGCCAGTTCGAAAACGCCTGGAACTCCTCGTCGCGGCCGAGGAAGTCGCGCACCATCTCGCGCCCCGGTTTCGACCCGCCTGGTTCGAGCACGGTCTTGCGATAGCGGCTGCCGGCATCGCAGCCCAGCAAATCCCCAGGGTCGAACTGCGCGAAGAAGTCCAGCGCGATGACCTTGTCGAAGGCGTAGGTATAGTAATTCGACGAGTAGCCGGTCAGATGGCCAAAGCTCGCATACATGCGGTTGCCTTCGAGCCAGGTCCAGGGTTGCAGGCTCTCATAGAGCCGCCTGGCGGTGGTGTCGAGATCGAGACCGGCGGGGTCCTGATCGTGCAGGTCGAGCGAGAGAGTGGTGTAGTAAAGCTGCGAGCGGATCCAATCGGCGCGGCCAAAGGCTCCGGCCAGCTTCATCTTTCCGATGGTTTCGCTGGGAAGCGTCTCGCCGGTCTGATAGTGCTTGGCAAAGGCCTGCAGCAGCTTCTCGTCGCGGAAGAACTCTTCCAGCATCTGCGAGGGAACCTCGATGAAGTCGCCCTCGGTGGCAAAGCCCGAAATTCCCGCCCACTCGGTCCGGCCGCCGAGGATGGCGTGCATCAGGTGGCCGAATTCGTGGAAGAAGGTGACGACGTCGCTGTATTGCAGCAGGCCCGGATCGTCGCCGCCGCTGTGAGGGAAGTTGCAGATGAGCGCGGCTTCGGGCAGCGCGCGGCCGCGGATGCCGGGAACGATGGGCGCGGCGGAGAACCACTTGTCCTTGCCCTCGCGAGGGTGCATGTCGAGGTAGAAGCGGCCCACGGTCTGGCCGCCGTCGAGCACGTCGAAGACCGAGACGGCGGGGTGCCAGGCGGAGGCCGTCGAGCGGCGGAAATCGATCTTGAAGAGCCGCGCCGCCGTCTCCAGCACACCCGCCTCGACCTGCGCGTAGGGGAAGTAGGGCCGCACGGACTGGGAGTCGAAGTCGAAGGCCGAGCGGCGGAACTGCTCATACCAGAAGCCGCGGCTGGTAATGTCGATGGCGGCCAGATCGGGCTGTCGGCTGCGGGCGAAATCGAGAATCAGTTCGTGTTCGCGGCGGGCGCCTTCGCGGCTGGCCTCGTCGAGCTTGGCCAGGAACGGGCGCACGTTGGCCGCCGAACCCATCATCTGGTCGGCGGTGGCCAGATCGGCCCAACTGCGGAAGCCGAGCACTTGGGCGATCTCCTGGCGAGTGGCCAGCAGAGCCTCGAGGATCTTTTTGTTGGCCGGGTAGGCGCGCGTGTTGTAGGCCAGAAACATGCGCTCGCGCAGCGGAGCGCTCGTGGCAAAGGTCATCACCGGCTGCATGTCGGGCGGGTCGGTGGAGAGCGTAACGCGGCCTTCGCCATCGGCCCGATGGCGGGCGATGTAATCGGCGGGCAGGCCTTCCAGCTCGGCCGGCGTAGTCTCGACGGTCTTGCCGCCCTCCTGAATGTTGCGGTTGAAGTCCAGCGAAAGGTGAGTCGCCTTCTCGTGCAGGGCTTGCAGGCGGTCGCGGGTGGCCTGGTCCTTGTCCACGCCGGCCAGGCGGTAGCCGAGCAGGGTGCGCTGGACGAAGTGCCTGGTTGCGGGGCTGGTGCCTTCAAGCTCGATGGCCGCGAGGGCCTCGTAGACGGCCCGGTTGAGGCTCAGGGCGCTGCCCGCCATGGCCACTCGCTGGGCTTCAAGCTGGGCCTGATCGCGGACTGCCTTGGCGGCGGCCACGGAGTTGAGCACGCCGGCCTGCGCGCCGGCCAGGCTGAGCTGCTCGATGGCGGTGTCGTAAAGGCGCAGGGAGTTTTCCGGCGTGCGCGCGCCCTCGACGGCCAGCAGAGCGGCCAAAGCCGCCTCGTGCGCCGCCAGCCGCGCGCCAACCCAGGCGGAGAGCGCTTCGGCGGACACGGCTCCGCCCGCATCCCAGGCGCGAACGACTTCAGTTGGGGCAACGGCGGCGGGGTTTTCAGCAGGCATAGGGTGCAATCTCCTCCAAGTTTTCAGTGCAGTGCGTCTGAACTGGTCAAATAAATCCCAGGGGGGCCGAGAAACATCGACATGATCTTCATGCGGCCGAGACGAACAATACAGAGAGAGTCATCGGCGTGAAGATCGTAATGTGTCATCACTCCGTGACGCTGCCCGTCCTTGCTCTGTTGACCTCTGCATGCCTCATTCCTAGCCGTCAAGCGACATATGGTCTGCGCGTTCGGGTACCGTAGTCTTCAGTTCTCGCCTGGCGGAGTCGTGTGATCCTTCAGTGCTGACTGCCACTCACGAAACTTGTTTGCAGTCACAAACGCATGCGCCTGTTCCAACGAGATGCCCCTCGTCTTCATAACTGCTTCGATTCGCGGCTGCCGATTTGCGGTACTATCGGAAGGAGTTCTAAGCCACGCATGGTTCTGAAGCAGCGAGATTGCCCCGGCAAACACTACACCTTCTCCCGTGATCTCCCCAAAGGACAGACTTCTATCGTTCGATCGCGCCTGAATTCTCTCTCGAAGCGTCGCAATGATGTCACTGGCCTTCGATTGTCCTGACGCAATTTCGTCAAGTAAGGGGATTACGACGGAAAGTGCTTTGTACGCTCCACTTCGGCGCTGAAAGATGAGGTCTATCTTGTCCGTATCTCCTTCGACTTCGCCGTTGGCATACACCACCGCGTCCGTCCTTGACGTACAGTCTCCCGGTTCTATCACCTTAGATAGATAGCTTCCTCCGGGCGGGATCAAACGGTCCGTTTCAAACTGAAGGAGCTTATCCACACTTCCATTCTCATCACTGAGACCCCGACCGTCCTCGGTTGTACACGAAAACGTGACGTGAAGGGCTACTATCTCCTGCTTGCTCACGTTTTGAATGGTGTTTTGCCATTCTCTTTGCACCTGCGTTTCAGCAGCAGTCTTCGCTATGGCTCCTGTTTCTGTGATGCCGGTCACTTGCGCGCCTAAGCACACAGTTAGCTGAAGCATTCCGGTCAGTATGAGTACTCGCATAATCATTTGCGCCCTCCTCCTGTTTCAGTTAGAACTGCGACTCGCCGTCTGTGTGTAAGGTTAGATGCGCTGCCGCTACCCCTTGGCGAACATCTGCTTGATTCCCCTGAGCGCCTGCCGCGTCCGCTCCTCGTTTTCGATGAGCGCGAAGCGTACGTGGCCGTCGCCGTAGTCGCCAAAGCCGATTCCCGGCGAGACGGCAACCTTGGCTTCGGTCAGCAGCTTCTTGGAAAACTCCAAAGAGCCAAGAGCCTGGAAGGCCTCGGGAATCTGCGCCCAGACGAACATGGTGGCCTTGGGCAAAGCCACCGGCCAACCCAGCTTGTTCAGCCCCTCGACGAGCACGTCGCGGCGCTTGCGATAGTTCTCGCATATCTCGCGAACGCACTCCTGCGGCCCCTCGAGCGCCTGGATCGACGCCACCTGGATGGGGGTGAAGGTTCCGTAGTCGAAGTAGCTCTTGAGCCGCGCCAAGGCAGCCACCAGCACCGGATTGCCCACCATAAAACCCACCCGCCAGCCGGGCATGTTGTAGCTCTTCGACAGGGTAAAGAACTCGACCGCAACCTCTTTGGCGCCCGGAACCTCAAGCACGCTGGGAGGCTTGTAGCCGTCGAAGGCGATGTCGGCGTAGGCCAGATCCTGAATCAGATGGAACCCGTACTGCTTGGCCAGCTCGACCAGGCGCGCCAGAAACGGCAGTTCGACGCATTCCGTGGTGGGATTCGAGGGAAAATTCACGATCACCGCTTTGGGCCGCGGCACCATGCGGGGAATCAGGTCTTCAAACTGGGCCAGGAACTGCCCCCGGTCGTGGACCGGCATGCTCACCACGTGCGCTCCGGCGATTACCGGGCCGTAGATGTGGATGGGGTAGCTGGGGTTGGGCACCAGCACGGTGTCGCGCGAGTCGAGAATCGCCAGGCAGAGGTGGGCGATGCCCTCCTTGGAGCCGATGGTGACGATGGCCTCGGTCTCCGGGTCCAGATCGACGTTGTAGCGCGTCTTGTACCAGTTGCAAATGGCCTTGCGCAGGCGCGGGATGCCGCGCGAAACCGAGTAGCGATGGGTGGCCGGCTTGAGTACCGCCTCCACCAGCTTGTCCACGATGTGCTTGGGCGTGGCTCCGTCGGGATTGCCCATGCCGAAGTCGATGATGTCTTCGCCGGCGCGGCGAGCCGAGCGCTTCATGGCGTCGGTAATGTTAAAGACGTAAGGCGGGAGGCGCTGAATGCGAGAGAACTCTTCCATGATGACTCCATTATCAACTGCGCGTGGGCAGTGCAAAGGAAAATGGGGGCAGGAATCGGGCGCGGATGGACCTGATTTAGAACTGCCTGCTGGGATTTGGGATGAGAAAAACGGGTATCTAGGCGGCCGGAGCCGCAGCCGCGCGGGCGATGGCGAAGGCGGGATGGCTGGGGTGGTGCATGGATCGATTATAGCGCGTTGGGCGGAAACAGCGGGGTGCGCTCCGTTTCACGCGCAGGGCCGACGCATATAAATGGACCAGTCTTGCTATATGCAAAACGGGGTGATGCTGTGAGAAGGGGATATGGACAATCCCCTGAAGTATTTTTCTGAGTTGACAGACCCTCGGGTGGAAC
>JBEKCX010000102.1:0-8787 GCA_050014655.1 Occallatibacter sp.
TTGGCGTCCATGAAGCACGGATCGCACATCATGTTGCAGCGGTTGGTCAGGTCGATGGTCAGCACCGCGCCGCGCCCGTGGGTCACGGTCGAGGTGCCGTGGTTGTGCAGCCGCTTGTCGTTGTGCGCGCGCACGTCGCGGCCGGGGAAGCTCTCTTCCAAGTGCTTGAAGAAGGCCGGGTCCATCGACATCACGTCCTCAAAGTGCCCATGCTTTGGGCAGTCCTTCACCATCAGGATCTTGCCTTCCCGCTCGATGATCTGCGCCTTGATCTCGCCCACCTTTTCGTTCAGCAGAACTTCGTAGGGCAGCTTGCCGTCCAGAATCTGCTTGCGAATCTCGGGCACGCACTTGGGGCAGAGCGAGTCGGTGGTGCGCGGCCAGCCCAGCGGCGGCTTCTCCTTCTGATAGCTCTTCTGCAGCGGCTTGTCGCTCCACTTGGGCGTGAACGATGGATTCGGGCTGATGCGGTTCAGCCGCTCAAATACCACCCAAGCGCCCTGAGCCGCGTAGACGGCGGCCTTCTCGGCGTACTTGATCGCTTTGGACATGATGCTGGGGTCTCCTCAAATAATGTAGCCGGCGGCTCTGGTTGACCACCCCAGCGATAAAGACCCATCGCCGGGGCCCCCGGTTGCCCGCCCGGCCCAGGCCCCGGATTCCATAACGGAAATCCGCGGGCTGAAAATGCAGTTTTAGGGTAAACGCGCCCCCCGGTCAAGCCAAACCCCATGCAGCGAATGGCGGAATCTCCCCCTGAGTGGTCAAAAGAGAACACTAAACGGCACCGCCCCCCGCCCCATCCGCAGCTTTTGGAGGGAGCCTGGGGCCTCAGCCCGAGGAATCCACGGGAGTTCGCCGTCCGGCCCGCCCGACAGCCGGAAATCACGGGAAGGTGCCTATCGCGGCGAACATAACCAACCCATCTCGCCCTCTCGCAGTTCAAAAAGCGATCGCTGGGCCGCTGTCATGCTGGCCAGTGCCTTTTCATATTCCGTCACCTTGCGCCGTAGCAGTTTAGCTGGCTCGCTTCCGCCGCGCGGGATTGGCAAGGAAATATGCGCTAAATCTTTTGCTTTAATGCGGTTGTGAGAAGCGGAAGTTCCTGAAGTGAGACTCTGGATTTGTGTCTGCGCGGCTTCGGAGAGAAGTAGGAAGGCAATCATGTAGGGATCGATGTCCTTCTTGGGGCGCATGACCACAAACTCCGTCGAGCACAATACCGGCTGTCCAAGGTCCGGGACCACGAGAACTCGCGGAATTCTTGGATTTATACGAGATAACAGAATCTCCCCTGGCTTCACCGGAGTTCCAGGTGTTATGGGAGCGTACTTGCTCATTGCTCCCAAATCCAAAACCCCTTCTGCGATGACATGGAGAACACTCAAAAACGCAACGCCAGGGCGAAATTTAACTCTACGTGTATCTTCCATGAAATCAACCAGGTCGCTCAGTCTGGCATTCAACACTCCCGGTACGCTAGTCGCATTGCGGAAGGTATCTAGGCATTGTGATTGGTAATGCCCTGCGGTCCAATTGTCCCGAAGATAGCTATGCGGAATTGCAACTGCCGATGGAGTCTCCGAAAGCATTGTCGCCTGCTCGACTTTGCTTTCGTCATGCATCTTCTGGTACGCCGCGAGTACGCTCGATAGGTCGTTTTGTCCTTTCTCGACCTTGATTTGGACTCCTTTTCTGCTGCTGACCTGGAAGCCTAGGTCTGAGCTCACCGCCATAAAGACGCGCTTCCGGTCGTCTACAGTGATCTGCTCCTTTTTCAGGTAGAGTATTGCTGTCTTGGTCCGCGTTCCGGCTTGCGCGAACGTGACGGATGGAAGCTCTATCACTGCACGAAGTGTGGCGGTGCCCCTCAGGTGATGGCGAAGAAGTGCTGCCATGCCACCAGCAGAGATCACACCGTCGGGAACCACAATCAGCAGCAATCCGCCATTGCGGAGGAGCCTTAGATTCCGATCAATAAAGAGCAATTCCGACTCGACTGGCGCTCTTGTGCCGCCCATCATTGAGAAGAATGGCGTATTGTCCCCGGCCATCATTGCAATCTCAGCGTGTGAGAATCGGGCGCCAAACGGGGGGTTCGTCAGGACCAGGTCAACAGTGCCGTTGAGATCGCCCAAAAGCGATCCCTTGAAGAGGGAGTTCCCGATGCCAACGGAGTGTTCAAATACCCTGAAAAGCGTGAGGTTGACCGTTGCCAGACGGGCCATGCGCTCCACTTTGTCCTGCCCAAAGAGCCTCAGGTGTGGTACGTTTCGGTCTTCAAGTGCCCGATACTTCGTGGCAAACGCGGTCAAGAAAGAGCCAACTCCACAGCATGGGTCCGCCACGACTAGCGGTTGCTGATTCGAAAGACGACCGTCCCGCTGCAAGTCGGCCAACGCAATGCTCGCCATGCAGTCCACAACCTCTGCAGGGGTGAGGTATTGAGCATCCTCGATGTTTCCGCGAAAATTATCCCGAACAAAATGCCCAAACGCCTCATTCAAAACGTCATACGGATTTCCAATCTCTTGGTGCAAAAAAGCATCGTCAACTGCGCGGATCACGAGGCGCGTCAGGCGGACGGCCAAGCTTGAGTCCTCCTCCCTGAGAACGAGTGAAGGAGTAGTTCCGAAAATCGACACGCCTTCATTTGAGACAAAGTAGGGCAACCTCGCGGCCTTTACATAGCAACTTTGCAGTCGGGCGACGAAGTCCGGTAGGGGACAATCCACCGGCGTTGGAAAGTCCGAGATGTCTCCCAATTTGACGGCCACGTACGTCGCGAACAATTTCACGACCTCGTCGAGTTTCGCGTTAGAGTCGTCGAGGCGGCCTGATCGATGGAACTCTTCTCGCAGTTCCGCAAGTCGTTCGTAGATGGGCGCATAGGCCGTTGACGGCCTATCATTCTCAAACAGGGACCAATTCAGAGCTTGTGCCATAGATGAGTATCCGATTGGATGACTATAGCACGTTGCGCTGGTCTCGCGCGTTTCATGATCCTTCAGAGTATGCCGGAAATCAATAGAAAACTTGGGAGTGTGATCCGGCGCTTGCGAACCGAGAGGGGCATTTCCCAGGAGGGCCTCGCTGCAATCTCCGGAATTGATCGCACATTCATGGGGGAAATTGAGCGTGGCGAAGCCAACCCTTCGTTCGACGTTCTGCAGCGTATCGCCGCGGGCCTCACCGTTCGATTGTCTGAGGTGATACGTCAATATGAATCAGAAAACGAGTGAGCAGCTACAAAAAGCCTTGGGTTTCTTGAACTTGCAGTATCAGAGTTTTTCCTTGGCGGCGCCATTTGCGACCGCAACGGGGCACCCGGTCCCTTGCGACTCCCGTGGGTGGTCTCAAATACTGGTCAGCGTGCTGACGGGGCTGAAAGGGCTTGCACGCAAGAAGGGACCTGACTTTAGCGACGGCTCAGACGTTAAGGCCGCCAATGCGTGGGAGGCAATTGACGTACCCCGTTTCAATGGGGTGGTTAAGGCAGGGACGAAGGCCGCGACTGCCGGAAAGCTTCAATCGCTCGACAAGGTGCCATATCTGTTTCTTGTTCTCTGGGATCACGCTCCCGTCACAAATCGTCCGAGGTGTCGAATCTGGTGTGTACGCCCACAGAGTGACAAGGCCTTTAGGACCATGTGTAAGAAGTGGTATGACCAAGTGGCGAACGGCGAAATCAAGAGCAACAATTTTCAGCTCCATCCTCCGATAGGCAAGGATTCGAATGTGAGTACCAACAAGTGCGGGAATCTCTCGTACCCACTTTTGATGTGTGCCGAATACATCGATGATGGATTCGTGAGCGTTCAATACGAGCCAGAGGTGATGAAGAGCGGCGAGTGCAGTGTGAGCGCCTAGCCGAGAGCCCCAGGTACCCCCTCTAAGGCCTTGGATCCCCGCCGACTAGTCACGCCAACGGAAGCCGTGCAGGATCAGCTCCGGAAACGCCGCACTCGCCGGCAAACGCTCAGGGTTGCCAGATCGGAACCCACAGCCCCGGAGCCAGCCGCATCCAATCCCCGGAGGTTGAACGCCAAGTCCCAAGCGGCCCCACAATGCTCTACCCGGCAGCAGCCGGCAGGGGCTTTCTTCCTTCCCCGGCGGGATTCGCGCCGGTTTCTTGCGGAGAATTCCCTTCCACCGGCGCACAATCGGAATAGAGAGAGTGTGCGGCGAGGTCCACCGGGGGAACACGGCCCGCCGCGGCGGGGGGCTTCGTCGCTGGGGTGGTTACACGCCGCCCGCCCGGAGGGGCGAAAACAGGACGAGTTTCGCGTTATCTTCGCCCGCGTTTCCGCCCGCAAATCCCGATACCCCCACCCCCCCTCCCCTGAAGTGCCCGGTTTATCGCGCGCCCCTGGGGCCGGTAAGATGAGATAACCGTCCTGTAATCAACGGGATATAGGCTAGGATCGAAGGCTAACCTATCATCCAAACAGTGAAAATGACCCCTCAAAAACACCATGTTTTTTGCGATTTCGACCCGCTTTTCGTCGATTTTTGAAGAAAATGCAGCAGTTCTGAATAGCGCTTTGCGCCGTTCTACAGACGGGTTGACCGGAGCCGCCAGAGAATGACGAAATAATTCACCCAGCAGCTGATGGCGAGCGAGAGGCAGGGAACGAAGAACTGAGGATAGTCGCGCATGAAGAAATGAAAGACCGGATGCCCGTTCTGGAGATATCCGGCGCCAGAGAGCGAAATGATCGAAAGAGCCAGTCCCCAGCCATAGGTGCGCCGCTGCCAGCGCAAGAGGCTGCGTGTCCGGCGCAACGATCGCATCTCCAGATCGGCGGGTATCTTTGCATCCGAAGCGGGAACCGCCATCAGCTCCTTTACGCTGTCGCGCTGCACCTGCCCGCGCAGTTCCGCGTCCTGGCGCAGATACTCTTCCACCAGGGCGCACGTGGCGGGGCTGGCCTCGCCCGCGGTGTATAGCGGCAGCAGATCGAGGATCACTTCGCGCGATACCTTCATTGCGATCTCTTTTTGCTCTTGCATCTCACGCCCTCCTCAGATTCATCAACGATGCTCTGGCTCTGTGTACTTTGACCTTCGCGGCGTTTTCAGAGATGCCCAGCACGCGCGCAATCTCCCGATAACTCAGCTCATCGAGCGTGCGCATGATCAGTGCCGCGCGGTCGATTGCCGGCAACTTTTGCATCGCCGCCAATACCGCCTTGACTTCAGCCCTTTGCTCCACCCGTTCCTGCGCGCTGGGCGCGGTATCCGGCACGTCGCAGGGCAGCACGCTTTGCCGCGAGGCGCCGCGGAGTCCCTTCAAGAACAGGTTTCTGGCAATGGTAAAGAGATAACCCTTCACCGTCTCCGTTGCAATGGAATCCTGCGACGCCCAGGCGCGAACGAAGGTCTCCGAGGCAATATCCTCGGCATCGCCCCAGTTTCCTGAGAGATAAAGCGCAAACCGGAATACATCCGCGGAATACCGTTCGTAAATGGAGCCGAAATCCGTCATTTCTCTCCCGCGGGAATCCTGTCTCAGCCTATTTCAACAGCAGTCTCGCCAGCACCAGCCCGCCTACTCCGTCCTGCAGGAAATGCGCTATCATGCCCGGACGCAAGCTGCGCCGCCAGTAAGCCAGCAAGCCGAAGAGAGAACCGTAGACGGTAATGGACAGAATCATTGCCGAGCCCTGATACGCGTGGCAAACGCCGAAGATAACACTTTGAATGATAATCCCGGCCGCCGCGCTTCTTGTCCAGGCAGAGAACTGCCGCTGCAGATAGCCGCGATAGATGAACTCTTCGCAAACTGCGGCGGTTAGCGCAAGCAGCAGATAGAATGCAACCTCGATGCCTCCGCGCGGCAGCAGATTTCGCAGGGACGAGTTTGGCGCGGCGTGCAGGAGTCTCTGAATCGGACCGAGAACAATGTTGGCGACCAGCAGGAATCCGATCGCCACTCCCAGATCGCGCGCCACGGTGCGCCATCCCCGTGGCATTTCACCCAATAATGTGCGAACTGAGAGACCGCGCAGCGTGCATCCCAACCAGATGAAGGCCGCGATCAGCCACTCCGCCGAGATGACCACGCAATAACTCGTGAGTCGGCTGTGTTCGTGACCCGCCCCGCGCAGCAGGGTGCTGGAAGCAATGAGAGCGGCTAGAAGCAGCAGGACTGCGGCTGTGTGCCACGCCGGCGCGATGGACTGACGGTTCGATGGAATGTGCGTAGGTTCAAAAGCATATGCGAGGTTTGCCATCTTGACTCCTTTGTGGTTCACTCCATATATCCACGAGGAAGGCAAAGGTTACAGGTGAAGGGGAAAAATCTTTTGCATTCGCAGCGAGCCTATAAGAATGGCAGTCCATGCGCTACAATTCGAGCGGGCCGGAAAACGTGGTTTTCTTGGAGCGAGAGACGGCGGGCTGCTTGGTTTCCGATGGCCGCCGGCGATAAGATGGCCGCGCTCCGATCACGCATTCACGAGCCTCCACCGAGGAAGAAACCATGAGTATGAGCCGCCGCACGGCAATGAAACTGATCGCGGGAGCGGTTCCGGCTGTCGCCGGCGCCCGCGCCCTTGGACTCTCTCCGCAAGCCGCTGGCGTGCCCGCGATGGGCGAGGTAAGGAAATTCGTCTTTGACGGCGTGTACTCCGAGCTGCGGATTTCCATGCGGGAACTCGGTCAGAGTTCTCCCGCCGACCTGTCGCCGTATTCGCACCTGGTGATGGAGATGCGGATGAGTTCGCCCCAGCGGCTGTTGCTGTGGGCCTACACCACGCACGGCCCGCGCAATATGTCCATCATCGGCTTCGGGCAGAACGCGTGGCTGCGGGCGTCGGTCCCGTTGCAGTATTTTGTCGGGCGCGACAAGAACGGATTCGACCTGGCCTCGGCGACCAACCGGCGCACGCATTCCTGCTGGTTTTCCGTGTGGGGGCCTTGGGGAGACCTTCAGTCGGTGGAGTCCATCGGCATCGCCATGGAGTATCCGCTTAACAAGCCGTCGATCGAGTTGCGCAACGTGCATCTGTCCAAAATCGACGAGGGATCGGAGTTTCTGGAGCCGGGCCCGATGCTGGATAGCTTCGGCCAATGGGCGTTGGCGGATTGGCCGCGGAAGCTCCACAGCAAGGAGCAGTTGGCGCGAGAACTGGCCGAGGAGGAGAAGGGCTTCGGCAGCGCCGCCGACTTCGGCTACGGCCGTTACGGCGGCTACAAGAACACGCAGGCCAAAGCGACCGGGTTCTTCCGCGTTGAGAAGATCGACGGCCGCTGGTGGTTTGTCGATCCCGAGGGACATCTGTTTATGTCCACGGGAATCAACGGCACGCCGGGCGGAGGCGCGGGCTTCGGCGGCAACGACGCAGATGTGAGCCGCACCAATCGACGGCTGGATTCGTGGGGCATGACTACCGGCGGCAAAGATCGTCCGGCGACCTTCATGCTGCGCTGGCCGAAGGGAACGAACTATCTCGGCATGCCCGACGTTTATTCGCCGCAGTTCGCCGCGGATATCGATGCCGCCGCCAACACCCAGTGCTCGCCGCGCAAGAACGATCCATTGCTGCTGGGTTATTTCATCGGCAACGAGCCGCCCTGGGATGCGCGCGAGAGCGAGGTCTGCGATCTGATTCTGACAGGATCGGATACGGCGACAAAAGCCAAGCTCAAGGATTTTCTTGCTCAGGGCGACACGCCCGCGCGGCGGCGGGAGTTTGTTCTGGGCGGCTTCAGGAAACATCTGGAGGTCGTCTGCGGCGCCGTGCGCAAATACGATCCGAATCATCTCATCCTGGGAATTCGCTTCGGCGGAAAGATGTCGGATGAGGCCATGATCGCGGCCCGAATCTTCGACGTTTGCAGCATCAACGTCTATGAGTACGAGCCAACCAAGCAAGTTATCCGCGCGGGGCGTTTGACCGGTCTCCCAGTCCTGATTGGGGAGTTCCATATCGGCGTGCCCGCCGACGGTCTGGCCGCCGGCCTGGTGCAGGCCAAGGATCAGGTCGAGCGCGGCGTCGCCTATCGTTATTACGTGGAGCAGGCGGCGTCGCTGGAGTGGTATCTCGGCTCCTACTGGTTCGCGTGGCGCGACGAGCCCGTGCTGGGCCGCATGGACGGCGAAAACTATAACATTGGCTTTGTCGATGTTACCGACCGGCCCTACGCGGAGCTGATTGAAGCAGCGAAAGCAACGCACAAGCGGCTGATGGACGTGCACTCCGGTGTGGCGCTGCCGTTTTCGCGCCATCCCCTGGCGTCGGATGCGGGCGCGCCCTCCTCGCCCTGGCCGTTGTACCAATAATTGAGTTTTGGGAGAATGACGATGCAAAGAGGAATCTTCCGGTATTCTGTTCTATTTCTGCTCAGCCTGGCGGCGATTTCGCCGCTCTTTGCCGCCTCAACCGGAGTCAAGGTCTGGGAAGAGCAAGTTACCATCCCGACCTATCTCATCGGCCCGCCCGACCCCAACCCGCAGTTCTACTTCGGCGGCAACTCCCAGGGCGCGCAGCATCGCATCTACCCCTACCCAGCTTATGACAACCTGACCACCGAGAAGAAAGATAGAACTTATAAGATGATCTATCTCGAGAACGAGTATATAAAGATTGGCATTCTTCCGGAATTGGGCGGAAAGGTCTTCGAGGCCGTGGACAAGACCAACGGCTACAACTTCATCTACAACCAGCACGTGATCAAGCCGGCGCTGATCAGCCTGCTGGGCGCGTGGATCTCAGGCGGGATCGAGTGGGACCTGCCGCACCACCACCGCGCCACCAGCTTCCTGCCCATGCAGTACAAGGT
>JBEKCX010000103.1:0-8648 GCA_050014655.1 Occallatibacter sp.
AGCAGGCTCCGCTTACGCTGGCCTTAGGTCCGAACGGCCTTACCGCCAAGACGTGATGCCATCCTCACGCCTCTGCGGAGAAGATACAAGGTCCCCAAATGCGAGGGACCTGGGGCACCCAGCGGCACTTACGGCACGACTGAAGTCGTGCCCTGACGCAACTGGGACTTGTTCAGAGGCTCCCTAACTGTAGGTTTCGCGCCAGTTATTGGCTGGCAGGCGGCGCGGCTGGCGGTTCCTGGGGCGACTTGGCTTTTTCCTGGGCCTTTTCGAGCTTCTTAGCGAGAGTATCTTCAACGGCCTTTTGCATGGCTCGGGTGGTATCGAACTCAGCCTTGGCCTCGTCTTTCTTTCCTTCGGCCTGGTAGAGCCGCCCCAGGCGCCAATGCACCTTCTCGTCATTGGGGTCCAGCTTTTCGGCGATCTTCAGCTCTCGCAGGGCGTCGTCGCGGCGGCCCGCATCGCTGTACAGGATGCCCAGATCGAGGTGAGCCAGTTCCTGCCCCATGTCCAAGCGCAGAGAGTTCTCGAGCAGCGGCAGCGCGACCTCCGGGCGGCTCAACTCCATCTGCGTGTCGCCCAGATAGATCATGGCCTGGACGTGATTCGGGTTGTCAGCCAACTCGGCCTGAAACTCGCTGGCTGCCTCTTCATACTGTTTTTGGATCCACAGCAGGTAGCCCAGACCGAAGTGAACGTCCGGCTGCCTGGGATCGGCCTTGGCCGCGGCGCGGAACTGCTGGATCGCGCCCGGGGTGTCTTTGGTCTCATCCAGGGCCTCGCCGGCCAGCATATCGGCCTCCGCCGACTCCGCATTGAGCAGGAGAATCTCGTGATACACATCGAGCACGCACTGATACTGCTTGGTCCACAGGCAACTTTGGGCCAGGGTCAGGCGCAGTTGCAGATTCTGCGTATCGGCTTGAGCGGCGGCCTGCAGATAGGGAACCGCCTCGGCGTACTCGCCCAGTCCATAGTGAGCCATGCCTAGCAGGATGGTGAGTTGCTGGGCCTGGGGCGAGTTTGCGGGCTGGCTCTTGAGCAGCGGCGCGAAGACTTCGACCGACTCCTTCAAATCGCCGCCCTTGAAGAGCGCAAGGCCCAAGTTGAGTTGGACTCCGGGAATCTTCGGACCCAGCGCCAGCGCCTTGCGATAGAGAGGCACAGCCTCTTTGTAGTGTTCCTGGCGCGCTTCAAGCAGGCCAAGGTGGGCGTAGGCTTCCGGGTTCGACGGTTGTGCCTTCAGGCACAGGCGCCATGCGGCCTCGGCCTCGGCGTTCTTGCCCTGCTGCTCAAGGGCCAGCGCCGCTTGGCGCTGAGGGTTGGCCGAGGCGGCTGCTTGCCGCTGCGGGACGGGCGAGGCGGACGTCTGCCCCAGGCATTGAGCGGCGGCCAGGGCCAGCGTCATCGTCAGTGTTCGCCAGATTCGCGGTCGCATTTGGGGTCTCACTCCTCAATGCTATCAATGAAGACAGCTAGGATATATTGGTAGGAAGCTAGAGGGCGTTGATGCCAACTCCAGTCTACTCGACCCCCGAAATGAACGTGAATCGGCCCCAGAGTCATGGCGGGCGCCGCAAGATTCTGGAACTGGTCTGCGTCTTTGCCGCTTGTTTGCTGGCTGGCGAAATTGGACTGACTGTCCCTTTTCCGAGCGGGACCGTATCCCCGGTGTGGCCTGCGGCTGGAGTCGCGCTGGCCGCGATGCTCCTCTTTGGCTATCGCATCTGGCCGGCGGTCGCCATGGCTGCATTCGCTGTAAATTACTTTACCGGCATCCCGCATCTGGCCGCGGCCGGAACCGCGTTGGGCAGCACGGCCGGTCCGCTTTGCGGCGCCTGGCTCTTGCGGCAAATACCGGGATTTCGACCTTCCCTGGCCAGGCTTCGCGATGTACTCGGATTGATTATCTGCGGCGCTCTCTGCGGCACCGCGATGAGCGCGACCCTGGGCGCTGTGGTTTTGGCTCTGGCCGGCGTGCATACCGGCATTGGTTTTGCGCCTGCATGGCTGACGTGGTGGTGGGGTGACGCTACGGGTGTGTTGATTGTTACCCCGCTGGTGCTGACCTTTGCGGGGCTGATGCCGGGCCTGGGAAAGCGGCGGCGGGTCGAATTGGCGTGCCTGCTGCTGGGAACCGCCATGAGCGCGTCGGTGATCTTCGGTCAACGGTTTGGATCGATGCATGCGGGCGTATTCGCGTTCGGCGTCTTCCCATTCGTGCTTTGGGGGGCTATTCGGTTCGAGGTGCCGGGATCGGCAGTGGTGAGCTTTTTGAGTTCCGCCATCGCTGTGTGGGGAACCGCTCGCGGCTTCGGGCTGGTCATAAATGGCGACGCTGAGCAGAACGCAATTCTGCTCCAGGCATTTATCGCGGTCGCCTCGGTCTCAGGGTTGGTGTCGGCATCCATGATCACGGAGAGAGCGGAGCTGATACGCAAGCAGAGTACCCTCGAAGCGATCGAGCAGAGCGAGAAGAGTTATCGCGGCATCGTGGAGACCGCCTACGAGGGCATCTGGAAGATGAATGCGGATCTGGCGACCTCCTTCGTCAATGCCCGCATGGCTGAACTGCTCGGGTATACCGTCCAGGAGATGGTGGGCAGGCCGCTGTTCGATTTCTTGTTCGAGAGCGACATCGAGCAGAAGAAATCCGAACTGGAACGCCGGCGCCTGGGCGTGAGCGAACAGGTTGAAACCCGATATCACAAAAAAGACGGGGAAGCATTATGGGCGCGGGTCACGACATCGCCGATTGTGGGCGGGGACGGGAGCTTTGAAGGCGCGCTTGCCATGGTCAGCGACATGACGGAGCAGAAGCGCACCGAATTGGAGCGACGCCGCTCGCAGGAGACGATCAGCTTGCTTTCCCGCGCAGTGGAGCAGACGGCCGACAGCGTCGTGATTACCGACCGTTACGGCATGATCGAGTATGTAAATCCGGCGTTTGAGGTTATTACGGGTTACAGCCGCGAGGAAGTTGTGGGCAAGACGCCAAGCGTCTTGAAGTCCGATCTGCATGACAAGGCGTTCTACAGCCGGCTATGGGATCAAATCCTGCGGGGCGAGGATTTCCGCGGGACGCTTGCGGACCGCAAGAAGTCCGGTGAGCTGTACTGGGCGGAGCAGACAATCAGCCCGATCAAGGACAGCGCGGGCGTCATCTCCCACTTTGTTTCTGTGTGCAAGGACATAACCGCGCTGCGCAGACAGCAGGAGCGGGAAGTCCAGTTGCAAATGGCGCGCAAGGTGCAGCAGCGGTTCTACACCGGCGCAACCATGAGCGCAGCCGGCTTCGATATCGCCAGCGCCATCTACCCCGCCGAGGAAGCTTGCGGCGATTACCTGGACTCCTTCTCAATGCCTGACGGACGAGTTTGCATCGGGATTGGCGATGTGAGCGGACACGGTCTGGATTCTGCGCTGGTGATGGCGCTGACCCGCGCTTATGTACGTTCCTTCGCCCAGGTGGAAGGGGATTTGGCGAAGATACTGAGCCGCGTCAACCGTATGCTGATTGCGGACCTGGAGGAGGAGCGGTTCGTCACCATGCTCCTGGTTTGCCTGGATGCAACGAAGGGCTGCTTATCCTATGCCAACGCGGGGCACGTTCCAGGCATTCTGATGAATGGCTCCGGCGGGATCGATCATGTGATTGAAAGCTCAGGGCCGCCCTTGGGACTCTTTCCCGATTCCAGCTTTGTCACTTCTACAGTACCTTTGACCTCGCAGCAGCTCGTGATCCTGATGACGGACGGCACGACTGAGATGACAACGCCGGGAGACGTGGAGTTCGGCGCCGACGGAGTTCTCGGATACGTGCGCGCCCATCGGCAAGATTCAGCGAGCGAACTCGTGCAGGGCATATATCGCGCCGCCCGGAGCTTCGCAGGCGGCAATGCACAGGAGGACGATGTCACGGGCGTCATTGTAAGAGTCCTCTGACAATCGTCGTTTTGTCGATTGCAAGCGCAGCAGCGGCTGTCCCTGCCGCGGGCAAGCGCCCTCGGCGCCGCTTCAGTTGAGCTGGACCCTGGATGCGATGGATCTTTCCTGCGCCAGCAGGTCGGCCAAGGCTCTTTCGGGGCAGATGTGATGGGCTTCAATCAGACGCAAGTCCGCCTCCGTCTCCACGGAAAAACCCACGGTCATAAAGCAGTCCAGGCAGCGGGTATTGTAAGTGCCGTTTTCGTTCTGGGTGCGGCTGTACATCGTACCTCGGAGAAACGCGAGATGCCACGATGCTAGCCGCCGATACGCTTCCGTGACGTGACCGGCATCACCGGACCATGTTTGCCCTGGTTGCGGCGGAGTCATTCTCCTCAGCGGGATTGTTAAAGCGTCGTTCCCTGGTTGGAGTTGCGCCGCAGTTGCCAGCAGGGACTCAAGCCCGCCTGCGGAAACAGAGAGAGCGAACAGGGAACGTCCGCGGAGCCGAGATAGTCGAACTCCTGCTTGCCGCCCTTGAGGGGAATGGTCAGGAAGCGGTTGACCCTCACCTTTCCGCCGGGTGAGCCGCGCAGCTTGAAGACCGCCCAATCGCCCGCGTAGACAACTACAAAGCCGGCCATCAGCACCACAGCCAGCCGCGACAGCCAACGCTTCATCCGCTCTCACCTTCCTTCAGCAGGCGGGTTTCAGCCGCCGGAGCATCTTCACTTCCTAATACTACAGTGGTATTTCACTCGATTCTCGGATGGCCCGCAAGGGCCCGGGCCTTCTATGAGACGGCTGGGTTTGTCAAGGTTTTTGTCTTTGCATTTGTTTTTTCCTTTGGGGCGTTTTTGTTTTTGCTGTTGCTCTTGCCTTTGCTTTTGCCTTTTCTCGCATGGTGCATTCATCTCGGGCTTCTATCCGCACTCTGAGTGAACCTGCTTTGAGGTTCGGTGCCTGGTGGTGTCCGATGACGATGAAGGGGCGCTGCTATCTAAAGGACGGCCTCTTGGGCCAAGGCCCGGGTCGCAGTCGCCGGAACGCGAGTTTGGTTGTGCACTTGGGCAAAGAGATCATCTCCTGGTTGTTTGCTAGCGGGGTTTAAGCCGTACAGAGATTCTGGCATGCGGCCTGGTTGTTGGCGATGTTGCGGTTTGAGAGTGGAAAGTCGCGGCGGCTGCAATCAGTGCGGATGCAAGGACAAGCGTGCGGGCGAGTTGCTTCCGGTGTCTATCCATAGAGCCTCTCGGAATCGCAACAAGAATAGCACAGATTCACCGTTTCTTCTCCCCGAGCGGAGAAGAAATCTTCATCACTCCGCATAAGCCCCTCCGGCTTCACCCAGCGGTCCCTCCGCCAGCGTCTCCCACTCGGCTTCGAGCGTGGGCCGGGCAGACCGCGCTATGCTGTCTGCCATGGAAGTGATCTTCGAGGTGCGCGAGACGGAGGCGGGCGGCTACCTGGCGCGGGCGCCGGGCCACTCGATCATTGCCGAGGCCGATAGCTGGGAGGCGCTGCGCAAAAGAGCGGTGGCGGCTGCCAGCCTGCACTTCAAGGATGCGTCCGCGCGGCCGGAGCTTATCCGCCTGCATCTGGTCAAGGATGAGCTGATTGCGGCCCGCACCGGCGAGCCGGTCAGCGAAACCGCGCCCGAAGCGTGGATGAGAGCGCTGGAGCCCGCGCTCGCGACCGCGCCCGAGCTCGAAGGCGTGCTGGCCGAACTCTCGCGCCGCGAGCCCATCTTTCATCGCCCGGAGTTCGGAACCTCGCGAGCCGATTTCCAGCGCATGACGGCCGAGGATTACTGGGAGACCGGGGCCTCCGGACGCCGCTACTCGCGCCAGTCGGTGCTGGACGGGCTGGAGGAGCGCTTCTCCGTCCCCCACGCCGACGTGTGGGAGACGAGCGGCTTTCATTGCCGCAGATTGAGCGAGGATACCTATCTGCTGACCTACACGCTGCTCCAGGACCGCCAGCGCCTCACCCGGCGGGCCACCATCTGGCGGCAGACTCCCGATGGCTGGAAGATTGTCTACCACCAGGGAACCATCGTTCAGGATGCGTGAGGAGCACCGCCAGCCGGCAGCGTCTACTTCTCCCGCGCCACCACGAAATCCGG
Source organism: Occallatibacter sp. (assembly GCA_050014655.1). Lineage (GTDB taxonomy): Bacteria > Acidobacteriota > Terriglobia > Terriglobales > Acidobacteriaceae > Telmatobacter. The sequence goes on from JBEKCX010000103.1 coordinate 6,053, forward strand.
CGCCCAGAGCAGGGCGCGCTTGAACTCGGAGTCGGCAAACTGGGCCAGCGCCTGGCGGCTCTGCTCGGCGTAGCGGTCGGCCACGCCCATGGCGTACTCCACCGAGCCGTTGCGCGCCAGGATGTCGCGAATCTTCTCGCGGCTGACGTTCTCGAAGCTGCGGTCGTCCAGAACCCGCTGAATGGTCCTGCGCTCGGCGGCGGTGCCGTGGTCGATGGAGTGGATCACCGCCAGGGTGGCCTTGCCCTCGCGCAGGTCGCTGGCCACGGGCTTGCCCAGAACCTCTTCGCTGGCCGTCAGGTCGAGCACGTCGTCTACGATCTGGAAGGCCAGGCCGACAGCGCGCCCATAGGTGGCGAGGCTGGTCTCCTGGGCCTCCGTGGCGCCGGCCAGCACCGCGCCCAGGCGCATGGAAACCGAAAACAGGCAGGCGGTCTTGCGGAAGATGAGGTCGTAGTACTCGGCCTCGCTGACGGCGCGCCCCAGCTTCTGAATCTGCAACAGCTCGCCCTCGACCATCTGCTGGGTGAGGCCAATGAGCAGGTCGAGCACGCGCAGGTTGCGCTCTTTGAGAGCCACGTTGAAGGCCTGCATGTAGAGCCAGTCGCCGGCCAGCACGCACTTTTCGTTGCCCCAGGTGGTATTGGCCGAAGGGCGTCCGCGGCGGGTGTCGGCGCCATCGATGATGTCGTCGTGTACCAGCGTGGCGGTATGCACCATCTCCACCACCGCGCCCAGGCGAATGGAGCTTTGGCCGAAGTAGCCGAGCAGGCGCGCGCTGAGCAGCAGCAGCGTGGGACGGATGCGCTTGCCGCCGCCCTCGCGCAGGTATTCGGCGATCTCCGTGATGGTGCTAACGCCGGAGGCGGCGTCGCGGCCCAGCTCCTGCTCGATGGCCACCAGGTCGTCGCGCAGCAGATCGAAGACCTCTCTCGCCGTCGGTATTGCTATTGTGCTCAAAGCTCTCCGGTTCTTGCGTCTTCTGGTAAGGTACGGCCCCGCCGTCCATTTCCAACTCTATCAGGGTCCAGCAACCCGTCAGCATGCGCCGGAGTCCGCTCAGTTGGTGCGGTAGTTGGTGAACTGCAACTCCAAGCCCATATCCTTGGCGCGCAGCAGGGCGATGATGGCTTGCAACTCGTCGCGGTCCTTGCTCGATATTCTGACTGTATCGCCCTGGATGCTGGCCTGGGCCTTCTTCTTCGAGTCCTTCACCAGGCGAACGATCTCCTTGGCCTTTTCCACCGGGATGCCCTGCTGGAGATTGATCTTCTGGCGCACGCGCTTGCCGGAGGCCTCCTCCATCTTCTCGTAGGTCAGATTCTTCAGCGAGACGCCGCGCTTGACCAGCTTCTGAGCCAGAATATCCTTGACCGCCTCCAGCTTGTACTCTCCCGACGAGGCCAACTGGATCGCCTCGCTGCCTTCGAGCGCGATCTCCGAGCGGGTATCCTTCAGGTCGAAGCGCTGGCGAACTTCCTTCATCGCCTGGTCGATGGCGTTGCGGACCTCCTGAATATCCACTTTGCTGACAACGTCGAACGAATTCTCCTGAGCCATTTTTCCTGTCCTCAAAAACCCAAACCAAAAGGCTGCCGCACGCAGTGCCTCTATCAGTTTCCCACGTCCGGCTGGAGGTGAAACAGCCGCAAGAAGTTTTTCGTGGTCGCGGAGGCGATTTCTTCCCTATCAACCCGCAAAGCCTCGGCCAAAACCAGCGCCGTCTGCAAGACCCAGGCGGGTTCGTTGCGCTGGCCGCGATGGGGCGCCGGAGCCAGCCAGGGGGCGTCGGTCTCCACCAGAACTCCGTCCAGGGGCAGGCGCGCGGCCACTTCGCGCAGCGGCTGGGCCTTGGGATAGGTCAGGTTGCCGGCGAAGGAGACCAGAAAATCCAGGTCGAGCGCCCGCCGCGCCTGCTCCCAGCCGCCGCCGAAGCAGTGCATCACGCCGCCCAGGCCGGTGGGCCGCCAATGGGCTTCCAGAATATCGAACAGATCGTCCCAGGCGTCTGTCGTCCCATCCTTCGCCCGGCAATGGATGAGAATGGGCCGCTTGCGCGCCGCCGCGATCTCCAGTTGGCGAACCAGCCCCTCGCGCTGCGCCGGGTGCGGCGCGCCCTCATGGTAGTAGTCCAAGCCGATCTCACCGCAGGCGATCGCCTCGGGCTCAGAGAGCAGGCTGTCGAGCGCGGCCAGCACGGCATCGTCTATCTCCGCCGCGTTGTGCGGATAAACGCCGGCGCTGGCGTAGAGCCTTGGCAGACCAGGCTGCCCGTTGAACTGGCGACAGACGTCCAGCGCGCGATGCATTCCCGCCGGCTCTTCGCCGATGCCGATGGCCAGCACCGCGCCCACTCCCGCATCCCAGGCGCGGCGCAGCATGGCTTTGCGGTCTTCAGCGTAGCGCTCGCTGTCCAGGTGGGCGTGGGAATCGATCAGCACAAGAACCTCAAGGTTCGCTCCATGGGGGACATTTGCAATCAAGGAAGCTCTGAACAAGTTCCATCTCTAGCAGAGACTTCACTCAGGGGCTAAGGCCCGACAACCATTCTATTGCGTTTGCGGCACGGCACCCAGAGGGTACCCGGCCGTGCCCT
>JBEKCX010000104.1:0-11895 GCA_050014655.1 Occallatibacter sp.
CGCGGGCGGCGAGCAGCAGCCAGAGGAAGACCAATGCCCAGAGCGAGCCGGTGATGTCGAGGATGCTGCGGATGCGGCTCAGGGCGATGGCCTTGGCCAGCTTCTCGGGGGGCAGGGAGTAGGCCTGCGCGGCGGGCTGGGCGGGGGCCGGCTGGGCGGCAACCGGCGCTTGGGGCACGCCGGCCTGCAAGGCGGCACAAGGGCGCGGAAGCAGGCCGGCAAGCAGCAGGACGAAGCACAACGGAAGCAGAAAACGGCGAGCAAAGATCATGGAATTCTTCCCTCGGGCAGGCGATTCTGAGACAATTCGGACTACAGATGCTTTTACCTCAGATTTCCACCCCTGCGCCAGAGTTTTCTTTCGCCGATAAGAGATGGAACGCCGCGCGGCCGGTTCTTGGCCTGGCCGTTGCCGCTTTGTTCCTTGCCCAGCCCGCCGCGGTCTTCGCGCAGAAGAAGGCTGCGCCGGCGCCCCATCCCGTGAAGGAGAAACAGTCCGCGGGAATCCCGGTGGTCCTGGATGCGATGACGACGGAGCTGCATCGTGCCTTCACATCGCTGGGCAAGACCGCCGCGGCGGGCGACGAGAAGCAGCTTCCGCCTTACTTCCTGAGCTACTCGGTGTCCGACGCCAGCTCGGTGGCCATTCAGGCGCAGTTTGGGGCGCTGGTGAGCAGCTCGGGCAACCATGTGCGCTTTGCCGATGTGCAGGTGCGGCTGGGTGAGCCCAAGCTGGACAATACGCACGGGAAGCATCGCGGTTCGGCTGTATACAGCCAGCAACTGCCGCTGACCGACGACCGCGAGGCGCTGGCGCGCTCGCTCTGGCTGGCCACCAACACCGGCTACAGCACCGCGCTGGACAACTACCTGCGCGTGAAGACCGAGGCCGAGGTGCGGGCCAAGGAAGAAGATACCTCGCCGGACTTCAGCCAGGAGGCGCCGCAGACTTACATCGGCAAGCCGGCGTCGCCGGTGGCGGTGGACAGGGCGGCTTGGGAGCAGCGGGTGAGGGCGCTGTCGAAGATCTTCCGCGAGTTCCCCGGCGTTTACCAGAACATGGTGATTCTGACGGCGCAGAACGAGACCGACTACTTTGCCTCGTCGGAGGGTTCGCAAGTGGTGGCGCCGCACCTGCTGGCGCGCGTCGTGATGGTCGCCGCAACCCGCGCCGACGATGGCATGGACCTCTACCGGACGCAGACCTTCGAGGCCGAGACGGTGGAAGGTTTGCCCGCGCAGAGTGAGCTTGAAGCGGCAGTGCGCGAGTTGGGCAAGAGCGTGGAAGCGCTACGCAAGGCGCCGCTGACCGAGCCCTTCGACGGGCCGGCGATTCTCTCCGGGCGCGCCGCGGCGGTCTTCTTCCACGAGGTGCTTGGCCACCGGCTTGAGGGCCAGCGCCAGCGCGGCGACGAGGAGGGTCAGACATTCACCAAGGAGGTGGGCAAGGAGGTCTTGCCAACCTTCCTCTCCGTGGCCGACGATCCCACCGCTACCAAGTTTGGCGCAACCTGGCTGAGCGGCAGCTATGAGTACGACGACGAGGGCGAGAAGGCGCAGCGCGTGGAGCTGATCCAGGATGGGGTGCTGAAGACCTTCCTCATGTCGCGGCTTCCCATCGCCAGCTTCAGCAACTCGAACGGCCACGGCCGGGCGCAGACGGGCAAGGTGCCCACCGGACGCCAGGGAAACCTGATCGTGACCTCGACCAAGAGCGTTCCCGAGGCCGAGCTGCGCAAGCAGTTGATTGAGGAAGCCAAGAAGCAGGGCAAGCCCTATGGGCTGTACTTCGAGGACATCTCCTCCGGCTTTGCCGTAACCCAGCGCAGCTCGCCGCAGGCTTTCTCCGTGGTTCCGCTGGTGGTTTTGCGGGTTTACGTGGACGGGCGCCCGGATGAGCTGGTGCGCGGCGTCAGCATTGTGGGCACTCCGCTGGCCGCCATGAAGAAGATTCTGGTCACCGGCGACAGGAGCGAGGTCTTCAACGGCGAGTGCGGCGCGGAGTCGGGCTGGATTCCGGTGAGCGCGGTGGCTCCGGCCATGCTCCTGAGCGAGATCGAGACGCAGCGCGTCCAGCAGGGCACGGCTAGGCCGCCGATTCTGCCCATTCCGGGGGCGGATGAAACGGGAACCGAAAAGAAATGAACGGATTTGCAGAAGCTTGGTAGCCTACCAAGACTGTGAATTGGCAATTTCTGGAGTATGGCGCGGTTTTGCCTGAGAACAATAATGCCTCACCTATGTGGGTATTGGACCATCTGAGCAACTTGTTGCAAGATTTCCAAACCGTATTGGAATGAGAAGAATAGGAAGATCGCCAGGAAACCATGACAACGTATTTCAAATTGAATTCGCCAGACTCAGCGCTTCTTGAGGCAGATGATTCGAAGATGGAGTCGGGCTTAAAGGCACAGAGGGTATTTGTGCCCTGCCCCATCACAAATGAGCACAACGACGGTAGCCGTCGGATCAGTTTGCTTTACCTTCAAGTAAGCCACAACCGCCGCGAAGAGCTGATGATTTGGTATTTCTCCTGGAACTCTGGCTTTGTCATTCATGAGCAGCTCTTGGAGGAATTTGCGAGAGAGGGGTTCACCGGATACCGTATCAAGCCGGCCACAGTTCGTTTTCGCGATGGTTCCGTATCAACCGAGTACCGCGAATTTATCGTGACCGGTTGGGCGGGGATTGCCCCATCTGAATCCGGAATTCACGTGGTGGAGAGTTGTCCGGCCTGCCATTGGAAGCATTACAGCGGCATCACAAACTATGAGAAGGTAATCGATTGGAGCCAGTGGACAGGAGAAGACTTTTTCATCGTCTGGCCACTGCCGCTATTTAAGCTAATCACGAACCGGGTGGCGCAATGGTTAAAATCCCACAAGGTGAAATCATTCCGTCTATCGGGACTTGTTCCTCCTCATCCGCCAGATGAGAAATTCGGGTATACGGTCTCGCGACTTTCCAACTTTCTTCCTGAGGACTTGGCCATTAAGTATGGAGGGCCTCTCAACCTTGGGTGAAATCCGACGACTTGAATTTAGTGTAAGGATTGCGCAATGTGAAATTCGGCAATCAGCCACTTAGCCACATTCATACTAACGGAGGAATAATGAACTCGATTCGTCCGATTGCATTCCTTGCCGGAGCGGTGCTGCTGGCCGCCTGCCTGTGCGCCCCGTCTTTCGCCGCCGCGCAGCCCACCCGCGCCGATGCCGAGAAGGACCCCATCCTAAAGGCCATGCTCGAAGAGCTGGACCGCAGCAAGAGCGAGCTGCAGTTGAAGGACTTCGCCAAGCCGTTCTTCATCCAGTACCGCATCGAGGAAGTGGATAGCTTCGAGACCAAGGCGGAGTATGGCGCCAGCGAAGGCTCGCAGCACAGCCACGAGCGCGTGGCCCGCGTTACGGTGCGGGTGGGCGACTACAAGTCCGACAGCTCGGTTTCCGGCGGGCGCCGCGACAGCGAGCTGCAACTCGTCGGCCTGGACGGCGATCCCATTGCCGTGCGGTCGGCGCTATGGTCGGCCACCGACCAGGCATACAAGAACGCCCTCTCGGCCTATGCGCAGAAGCAGGCGGCCCTCAAAGAGGTGCAGACGGCGCCGCAGGCGGACGACTTCAGCCAGGAGAAGCCGGTCGTTTCGCTCGCCGAGCCGCTTAAGCTGACCCTCGACGAGGCCGCCTGGGAGGAGCGCATCGCGCGCGCCAGCGGGCTCTACCGGACGGACGCATCCGTCAAGGCGGGCCAGCGTGACGTCGAGTATTCCATGGCCAGGTTTCAGGCGCTGGTAACCACCACCTGGCTGGTCACTAGCGAGGGGACCATCGTGCGCAAGCCGGCGGCCGAGTACCAGGAGGTCATAGCGGTGGGCACGCAGGCGGCCGATGGAATGCGGCTCAACCGCTCCTACTCTTCGGTTGGCGCTTCGCTCAACGATCTCGACGCGCCGGAGGCCTTCGCGAAGCGCGCGGTTGGATTGATCGCTTCGCTCACCGATCTTCGCCAGGCGCCGCTGGTGGAGGAGGAGTATCACGGGCCGGTGCTGCTCAGCTCCGATGCCGCCGCGGATACGCTGCGCGGGCTTTTGGCCAGCGCCGTCACGGCTACGCGCCCCAAGCTGGGCACCGAGGCGCGCACCCTCGGGCCGTTTGCCTCCAGTTATCACGCGCGCGTGCTGCCGGAGTTCATGGATGTGGTGGACGACCCCGGCTTGAAGAGCCTGAACGGCAAGGGACTGGTAGGCGCGTACGACGTGGACGACGAGGGCGTGCCGGCCCAGGCGGTGAAGCTGGTCAGCGACGGGCGGCTGGAGAGCTATCTGATCGGCCGCGAGCCGGTGCGCGATTTTCCCCAGTCGAACGGCCACGGACGCGCCGGAATTACCGGGGCGCCCAAGCCGGCGATCGGCGTGCTGAAGGTGACGGCGAAGAACGGCCTGCCGGACGACGAACTCAATCGCAAGTTCCTGGACCTGGCCAAGGACCGGGATCTGAAGAGCGTCTACTACGTGGAGACGCTGGGCGGCGAGTTGACGCCGCGGCTGCTCTACCGCGTGAGCCCCGACGGCACTCCGGCCGGCAAGCGCGAACTGGTGCGCGGAGCGAAGTTGAGCGATCTGGACCAGCGCGCGCTGCGCTCCAACGTCGAGGCCGCGGGCAAGGACCTGTATGTGGCCAACTACTATGGCGACCCGCCGCAGACCGTGCTCGCCCCGGCGCTGCTGATGGACGACGTGACCATCCGCCGCGCCAACGAGAAGAACGAGAAGCTGCCCTTCTATGCGCCGCCGGAGTAGCGCGCGGCGGCTATTTCTTTTTCCAGCCGCCCACGATGGCGCCCATGAGAATCATGCCCAGCAGCCAGAAGCCGCAGTTGATGCCCAGCAGGCTCCATGGGCGCACTTCGAAAACGTATTCTGTGCTCCAGGTGGTGAGCACAAAGCCGAACCACAAGAGCGCCGCGACCTTGATGCCGCGCAGCGCCGTCTGCGGGCCTGTGAGCTGCGTGAGGCAGGAGATGGCGGATGCGATGACAGCAGCCGAGATGAGCGCCGTGCTGTATTGCAGGGCCGGGTTGTAACCTGCCGCGCTCATCAGCCATTCGCGGGTGCGGCCGATGCCATCGATCCAGGATTGAAGAAACAACGAGTACCAGCCAGCCTCAAACAGGAAACACGCGATTGCGGCTACAACAATTGCCAGATAGTTCTGCCGGACTCTGGATTGCGGGTCAGTCATGATCTCCTCCGATTCGGTTTCAGGTTTGCGCCAGACGCGGCCGGGCCGGGGAATCGCCGCACTGCGGATCAAAGGATTCTGGGGAAGCCTGCGGCGCGCTCGCCCTTCGGCGCGAAGGGGAGCTAGCCGGAATTCTAGCCTATCTTCAGCTGGCTTTGCTATTGGGGGATAAGAGTAGTATGGCAAACGCATCTGGATTCGCTCCTGTACGGGAAGAGAAAACACCGCGCAAAATACTGAATTCATGCGCTTTGTAACAGGGCACGACTTCAGTCGGGCCGCAAATGGGCGATGTTGCACGGTGGGCTTTAGCCCCTGCATGCGGCATCGGTCGGCAATCGGCAAAGGGGACATGGAGAGGTTGGCAGGGGCTAAAGCCCTTATTATCTAGTGCTTCCGTGGCGGCCCGACTGAAGTCGTGCCCTTTTACAAAACCGACCGTGGGTAGCAATCAGGGAGATTAAGATGCGTTTGCCCTGAAAAGAATAAGAATAGTCTCTTGCTCCTGTTGGCCTGCGGCTCTGCTTCGTGCACTCGGGTCTCCGCCTCCTGCATTCCGGTCGAGACCGTCTGCGATTTCTCCCCAACAAAGGAAGAACCTCCTCCGCCTTGAAGATATGCTTTCAAGACGGAGGATGGAGAACTGAACCCTCTGTGAATCAGCCCTGACGGCCGGGAGCCGGCTGTTCACCCTGCTCCAGCGGCGCCGCCAGAGCGTAGACGTAAACCAGCAGCCCCACCCCAACCAGGATTGGGATCAGCCCGCACATAGCCACGCTCCAGCTAACCAGAGCGCGGAGCAAGATCACCAGCCCAATGCCCACGCCGAGGTTGACCACGCCGCCGATCTTCAGGTTTTCGCGGCCCTGGAACAACTTGAGGCGCCCCTCTTCCCGCAGCAGTTCCATCGCCGCCTTTGATCCCTCGCCCCCGGCTTCGGTAATCCGCCGCAGCGTCTCCGACTTGTAAAACGCGTCGCGCTCCTTGCGCCGGTTGCCCACCCAGGTTGCTATGGTGATGAACGTGAACAGCACCACCAGGAACACGATCGGGATCATCTCGCCCATAATCGGAATCAGTACTCCACCTTCCATCTCTTCCTCCTTGCCGGGGTATCTCCCCATGCGGTTGGTACGACAGCCGCGCCGCGCAACCGGTTGCATAATTTCAGAAACCGGGCAAGCCGCGAGAAAATGCAACCAGAGCGGCAGAGAAATGGTCGTACCCTTTCTGAGGGGAGCTTTTCGGGGTGAACGCCGCAATCAGCGCCGCAGAAGACCTGGCCGATGTGAACCGCGTGCTGGCCGGTGACGTTGCCGCCTTCGAGGGCATCGTGCGCCGCTGGCAGGGGCCGCTCGTCAATATGGCCTGGCGCTACTCGCGCGACCGCGGGCGCGCCGAGGAGCTGGCCCAGGAGGCCTTTCTCCGCGCCTGGCGCGGGCTCGGCCAGTGGCGGCGCGAGTCCAGCTTCTCCACCTGGCTCTTCGCGCTGGCCGCCAACGTCTTCCGATCTGAACTCAGGCGCTTTCCCACCGTCACCGTGCCTCTGGAGGACACGCCCGAACCCTCCGGCCCGCCAACCCAGCACAGGACCTTGTCCAAAGAGTCAAGCCACGGAGTGGTTCGGCGAGCCGTGTTGGCGCTGCCTCGGCGCTATCGCGAGCCGGTGGTTCTGTTCTACTTTCATGAGATGGACCTGGCGGCGGCGGCGCGCACGATGGGCCTGCCCGAGGGCACCATGAAAGCGCGGCTCTCGCGGGCGCGGGTGCTGTTGCGACGGCGATTTCCGCAGCTCGAAGCCGAGCACGCTGAAATGGAGTTTGAAGCTCTCACCACAGGAAAGGAGGCTTGAAGATGAACCGCACAAAGAACGGCAGCGACGAGATGGAATCGAGCAGGATCGATAGCATTTTGGCGTCGGAGGAGCCGCTTATGCCCTCTTCGGGCTTTCTGGACTCGGTGATGGAGCGCGTGCGCGAAGAGGCGGCCGCCCCTCCGCCCATCCCTTTCCCCTGGAAGCGCGCCATACCCGGCATTCTGTTCACGGCCGGATTCTGCGGCTGGGCGACATTTGAGCTCATCCGCCTCGGCCTGCCCGCGGCCCGCAGCCTGGCCGCCGCGGGCTCCGCCTCGCTTGCCATGCCGCATTTTTCCGCTGCCGCCGCGCAGCCATTCGAACCGGCTGGCTGGGTAGCCCTGGCGCTGGGAACCTCGTTGCTCTCGTGGCTGCTGGCCCGCCGCCTCGCCGGGCGGTCCGGGCTGCTGTAAGCTTTTTTCTATGCGGTACCAACGGGGAATAGGCAAGCGGATATTCGCCGGGGCAGTGTTGTGCCTCTTGATCACGGCTGGATGCACCAAGAAAGAGACCCAGCAGATCCCATTTCACGGCTCTGTCTCAACTTCCAGTTCGGCTTCAAATCCCAACCCTGTTTCACCCGGTCCCACTCGACGCCAGGAGCAGGATTGCCTTGGTGCAGCCAGGAAGGCTTTGGGTCCGCACTCAGAAGTCTTGAAGTGTGGCGCACTCAACACTCCCGGCACTCAAGAGGTTGTTGCTATCTTGCCGGCCAGTTTCCCGCCTAGGAAGGGAATTGGCATTGCCATTCGGAAGATGCTGATTCTGCGCAAGGAGCGATCAGGTTGGCGGACAGCCTTGACGGCTGCAAGAGAAATTCGGAACGAGGCTGGGTACGTCGGAATCGACTATATTGACGACTATTTTCACTATTTCGGCTATTGGTTAACGATCACTGATACGCGTTCTGACGGTGCGAAGGCAATGGACATCGACCTGGTGGACATTGAGAATGCCGACGGAACGTCTGAGGCCTCTTCAACCGAAATCGCTTGGAACCCTGTGGCCGGACGCTATCAGGAGTGGGCATATGACCAAAACCCAGCAGGATTCCGGTCGGAGATCAGTAATCCCCCGCACTGGAAGCCGGGAGTCAAGCTGCCTACCACCCCTTCAAAGTAGACCACCGCGTGTGTAATCGCGAAGATGGCGATTACCTTCAACCACGGCCCATTCAAACTGGCACGTCGTGTTTGTATTTACTCCTTCAGCGGCCCCTACTGCACCACCGCGCGCTTCGCCCCGAAGCCGCGCTACCCCGCCGTCCAATCCTCCGTCTTCAGCCCCTCGACAAACGAGAACGCACTGTCGTTGGTCACCAGCGTCATTCCCAGAGACAGCGCGTGGGCGGCAATCATCAGGTCTTCGGTGCTGAGCGGTTTTCCCTTGCGCTCCTGTCCGGCGCGAAGAGAGCCATAGCAGCGAGCAGCCTCCGAATCCCACCCCAAACGTGTAATGGTGGAGATCGCCGTCGCCTCGGCCGTCGCGCGCTCAAACCGGGTCCGCACCGCAGGAAACTGCCTCTTCAGCAGATAGCTGACCATGTTCGTGTCCAGCATGTATTGAGCGGGCATTTAGAAGAGATCCAGCTCGCGCGGCATGTGGACCTCGCGTTCGGCCATAAAATCATCGGGGAATCCGGCCCAATCGAAGATATCGAACAGTTCCTGAGCCGTCAGCTTTCCCGGCATGTGGACCTCGCGCTTGAAAATGTCCTCGGGGATTTCCAGCGAGTGGAAGAGATCGAACCACTCCCGTAGCGTCTTCGATGGCTGCGCCGGCGGCTGCGATAACACCACCTCGCCCGTCTCCGGATCGCGGCGAACAGCTACCTCAGTCCCCTCAAAGCGGAACTCCTTGGGCAGCCGCACCGCCTGGCTGCGGCCATTCTTGAAGAGCTTGGCGGTCTTGACTTGGGGTTGAGAGGCGCTCAAGCCCCCAGCCTCCAGCTTCGCGGATGAACCAGTCGCGCCCATCTTCGCCCTCCCTGGTGTGGTCTATACCGTAGTATATACCATCTCCTCTCTTCCATCCGGCCAATCTACGACCGACCCGCGTGCTTCGCCCCGAACCGCCGCAGCTTTTCCAGCGTCGCCGCCGCCTGCCCGGAGTCGATAGCCTCGGCGCCCAGGCCGACGCCCTCCTTCAGGTCGGCAGACAGCCCCGCGGCCACCAGCGCCGCCGCCGCGTTCAGGAGCACAATGTCGCGCCGCGCGCCTGCCGCTCCGGTCAGCACGTCATAGAGGAGGCGCGAGTTGGTCGCCACATCGCCGCCCACAAACTGTTCCAGCCGGGCGCGGGGCAGCCCGGCCATCTCCGGCGTAATGCGCGCGGCCTTCAACGCGGGCTCGCCGCCCGCCTCCGGCTCGCCGGCTTGCTCCTCGACCCGCACCACAATCGACTCGCAGGTCGTGGTCAGCTCGTCGATGCCGTCCGTGCCGTGCACCACGAAGGCGCGCTTCGCCCCCAGAGCCGCCAGCGTCCGCCCCACCAGCAGCACGCGGCTGGGCGCCAGCACCCCGATCACCTGCGTGCGCGCCCCGGCGGGGTTGGTGAGCGGCCCGCACAGGTTGAAGATGGTCCTGAAGCCCAGCGCCCTGCGCAGCGGACCGAGCGCCCTCATCGCCGGGTGGTAGAGGGGCGCAAAGAGAAACATGAATCCGGTCTCGCGCAGGCACTCGACAGCCAGCTCCGGCCCCAGCGCGATGGGCACGCCCAGGGCCTCCAGCACGTCTGCCGCGCCGCACAGCGAGGTGACGGCCCGGTTGCCGTGCTTGGCCACCTTGGCTCCGGCGGCGGCGGCCACCAGCGCCGCGCCCGACGAGATGTTGAAGGTCAGCGGTCCCCCGCCGCCGGTGCCCACCACGTCCACCAGCTCGCCCCGCTCCTCATCGGTGAGCGGCAGCGGCGTGGCGCGCGCACGCATCACCTGGACAAAGCCGGCCAGCTCCGGGGCCAGTTCGCCGCGCGTGGCCAGCACGGTGAGCAGCGCCGCAGTCTCCACCTCGGGCACGCCGCCGGCCAGGATTTCCACGAGCGCGCCGGCCGCCTGCTCGCGAGTCAGCGCCGCGCCATCTTCTGCCAGCGGCTTCAGTAGCTCCTTCAACGAGGCCATATCTTTCCATGATAACGGCGAGCCAAGGCCACGCCGCGCGCCGGCGGATATTGAGAATGCTCCACATCGCCCGGTTTGCCCCTCCTTTGCCGCGCAAGATACTATTTGCTTGCCGCTGGCACGAGTTATCGGCAGGAGATAGCAGCCCTGGGCGGAATCGCCGGCGGCGATCGCGAACCGGCAGTTTTTTGCAGGAACCACGGAAAGGATGCAATATGCGCAAATGGGGAATCGTCATTACCCTGGTCTACGCCCTGATTGTCTTGGGGCTCCTTGTACCCGCTTTTGTGCTCCTTGGCGCGGAGCTCAGCCCTCTCGCGCCGGCTTTCTACAAAACCTGGCGAGAGATTTGCGGATACTGGGAGGTTTGGATTCCGGTTGCGGCTATCCTCTCTGGCCAGGCCATCCTCCTGTTCCTGTCCGTCGATACCTCTTTCAAGCGCCTCAAGCCCAGATCTCACGTTGCCGTCTCGTGCATCGCCGCGTCCATGTTATTCGCTCTTCTCACCTTTGCCGGCCTGAGTTCCGTGGGGGCCGCGGTATACAGCGACAAGTTTCTTGATATGTATTGGGCAAGCGCAGCTCAGGTATTGGGCTTCTGCGCAGTCCTGTGGGTACTCTGGGGCATTCTCTTTTACCTATATTTCCGAAACTCCATCAACGTAGCCACACGTGCAGTTTCATGGTTGCTGAAAGGCAGCGTCCTTGAGCTTTTGATCGCGGTCCCGTGCCATGTCATCGTTCGGCGCCGCGAGCATTGTTCGGCGCCCGCCGCGACCAGCTTCGGCATCGTCGCGGGCATCGCCGTCATGCTGTTGTCCTTCGGCCCCAGCGTCTTGCTGCTCTACAAGAAGCGCATGGACGCCTATGCCGCTCGCGGCGCCAAGTAGGGCTACCAGGGTCGGTTCAGTCTTTGAAGAATATGGTTGGACATTGATTGGCGTTGAAGAGTGCGGGACGGCTTCCGCATACGACGGCCTCGGAGAAGAAGTCTCGGACGCATTCGAAAGGGCAAGAGGCAACCCAAACGCTTGCATCTATGCGACCTTGCACTACTACCCTTCAAAGCCTGCGTAGTTTTGGCGCCTCAGGTGCACACAGCCCCAGCGTGCAGATGCCGCCTCTCCCTGCGCGCCAGTTTTCGCGGGTCCAACGGAAAACTCCACGGAACATTCCGGCGAGGCCACCAAACACATCGGCATCCAGCGGCAAGTCATCTACTCCTACCGCGGCAAGTGCCGAGGCAAGCGCCCCGAGAACGCCAACAAGCAGCACAAGAAGTAGCAGAGAAAGCAGCACCGCCGGAATCACCCACCCATAAGCGTCGTACACGTTCAAAACGGCCGTAGCCATCGCATCCCAAAGCCCTTCCACTTGCGAACTCCAGTCAGTAGACATGCCCGCCCCCAAAACCAACGAGGAGGAGTACGAAACCGCCCGCCGGACGGTTCCAACTCCTCCTCGCACTCACAACACGGCGGACCAGCCAGTACCGCGGCTTGATGCTTTGGTACTTTCCCAGATTCTCTCTTGCAAAGCAAGCATTTTCGTAGGAGCTTGCATTGGATTTTCCAGGCATGGCGGGTCTATCCCTCCGATGTTGTGTGTGGGCAAGCGAGGGGGTCCCCGCTTGCCCGCCGGTTCATCGTCAGGATGAGCCCGCCAGGCTATCCCTCGGCGTGGTT
>JBEKCX010000105.1:0-8524 GCA_050014655.1 Occallatibacter sp.
CATGGGGCCATGCTTAACTATGGCGACGCGGTTGCCCACCTGCACATTGCGCGGCGCATCCTCGATTCGCATCGTCCGGGACTCACGCAACTGGGCTCGGTGTGGCTGCCGCTGCCCCACCTCCTTCTGATTCCCTTTGTGCAGGTCTACGGCTGGTGGGCCAACGGGATCGCAGGCGCGATTCCCTCGGCGCTGGCATACCTGGCCGGCTGCGCGGGCCTCTACCGGCTGGCGCGCCGCTGGCTTTCGCCGGTCTCCGCCGCCCTGGCGCTGGCTTTTCTTGCCGCCAATCCCAATCTGCTCTACCTGCAAACCACGGCCATGACCGAGCCGCTCTTTATGTGCGAGACCATCTGGATCGCCGTCTGGCTGGTGGAGTGGCGGGCCAGCCTGGACGGCGATTCGCAGGGCTCCACGCGCCTGCTCTGGTTGATCGCCGCCGCGCTGGTGGCCGCCATCTACACCCGCTACGACGGCTGGGTGATGGCGCTGCTGGCTTGGGGATGCATCGGCCTCACGCTTGCCCGCCGTGGTGGGCTTGCCCGTTGCGGCGGGCTGCGCTCGCGCGCCTTCTGGCTGGCAAGCGTTCTGGTCGTGGCCGCACCGGCGGTGTGGCTCATCTACAACGGCGCGGCTTTCGGCGACTGGCTCTACTTCCTGCGCGGGCCTTACTCCGCCAAGGCCATCGAGATTCGCACCTCCGTGCCCGGCTTCCCGCCGCATCCGGGCTGGCACAATCCGTGGGTGGCGCTGATCTTCTTTATGAAGGCCGCGGAGATGGACGCGGCCGCGGCTGCCTGGGGCAACACGCTGCTGGCGCTGAGTCTCTTCGGCACAGCGTGCGCCTGGCTCATGGCGCGCCGCCGCGTCTTTGCCTGGACCTTGCTGCTTTGGCTTCCGGCTCCCTTCTATGCGTACTCGGTGGCCTATGGGTCGGTGCCCATCTTTCTGCCCGTCTGGTGGCCGCACTCCTGGTACAACACGCGCTACGGAATGGAACTTTTGCCCGCCCTGGCGCTGGGCCTGGGCTTTGCCGCGCAGTTTGTTGTCGCCGCGGTTCGCGAGTTCAAGACCGGCGCGTCGCAGCGCCGCTGGGTAAAGTGCACCGTGGGCGCTTTGTTTGCGCTGATCGCACTGAATGCTGTGCAGATGCTGCGCGAGCGCCCGCTCACCTACGTCGAAGGCACAAAGAACATCGAGTCGCGGCGGCCCTTCGACGAGCAGATTCCGCCGGCGTTGCGCGCGCTCGTCGCCGAGCGGCCGGGCGGCGCGGTGCTGATGAACACTTCGGTCTATCCCGAGATCGTCGCCTTCGCCGGCATTCCGCTGCGCCAGACCGTCAACGAAAGCGACAGGGAGTTTTACAGCGCCGCCCTCGCCGCGCCCGCTGCCCATGCGGCCATCGTGCTGGCCTTCGACGGCGACCAGATCGACCGCGCCGTGAAGGCGCATCCCGCCGGCCTTACCGCGCTGCGCCGCTTCACCGCCCCCGGCCAGCCCGCGGCTACGATTTACGTCTCCGAGACGCTTCCAGCTCAGCAGAGATAGGGAATGCGGCAGTTTCCGGGCAGCCGGCAAATCTGCCGGTGCGCGGAAAGAACGGCGGAACGGCTCGTCGATAGCGTTGGGCCGCTGCCGTCGATTGAGAGTTACAGGCAAATTGGCGGTAACCCGCCGGCGGCTCCGAGGCTGGAATCCCATTCAAAAAGGCTGCTGAATCGCGTTTTTTCATTCGAGAAGGGGCATTTTCCGGCTGAAAAAGGCTTAAGAGTGGCTGGTCATGTTTACCGATCGGTTAACGAGTGGAATTGCCAAGATGCTGATTCGTAGCGACTTACGAGCAGGAGCGGGTTGAAAAAGTGGCTCCCGGAGGGGAAGGGGGGGGGGGTCTCCGACAGGGAGTAGGGAACAGGGAGTAGGGAACAGGGAATAGGGAACAGGGAGTAGCGACTGCGGGCCGGGGACATGCCTGACATCTTGGACCGGGTGATAGCTGACGCGGTGGGCGATGAGAACGGGCATGGGGGTTCCTTCCGGCGCGAAGGCTGTTGGAGTGGTTGGAGGGATCGCATGAGATTATTGTGCGCTTGCGGTCTATATTCTTCTGCAATCGGCGTTCCCAGGTCTTCCGCCGCGGCGGACGAGACCTGGGGCACCCGCGGTCTTCTGCCGCGGCGGACGGCGGCGGACGGGACCCCCTTCGGCAGGCTCAGGGCGGGCTTTGGGGCGCCTGGCGGACCCTGAAGCGCTTATCGCGGGTGGTCCTTTCATTGGCACGTAAGCCACGGGGCATGAGCAGCTTGGAACCATAGCACTGATTCGCTGAATCGCATTCGCTCAAAAGTCACCCAGAAGAGAATTGCGAGGCCTGCCTGAGGAGCGACGCGAGCCGCACTACGAGGGCCTGGCGGATGTTCTCCTCTGCGATGGACGGCTTCTCTTCCGCAGCCTTTTTTACGGCTTGACGGACATAAGAATCGCAAAAGACCATTGACCACTCGGCTGGTATCAAGGCGGCTCTCCCGTGATCGTCGAGGTGCACGACGGAAGGTGCAGGAAGATTGTCCGCAAAACGAATCCGTCCTGTAACCGGAGAACACCTCAACTGATCGGGCAAGGAGGATTCAGCCTGTTCGAGAAGCTTCTGCGCCGCCAATGCAAAATTCTCTGGAACGGTTTCCAAAAGCATGATTTCGCCGCGGTCGGCGCTAATACGTTGCCCGATCAAGGGGTCCTGGGAGTTCCTCGCCCGCGCGTATGCGATGCTTGCGGCGCGGGCCAGATCACGATCAACGTCATCGAGGTGTTGCGGGCTGGGAGCCATGCGAGCGTAGTATCGATATCTG
The DNA here is from genome assembly GCA_050014655.1 of Occallatibacter sp. Lineage (GTDB taxonomy): Bacteria > Acidobacteriota > Terriglobia > Terriglobales > Acidobacteriaceae > Telmatobacter. Next base: position 2,847 of record JBEKCX010000105.1, read on the forward strand.
GCCAAGTAGGAAAGCTCCGCCTCCGATCCTCGAAAATGCTCATATTGAAAGAGGAGATCTTCTTCAAGCGCCGCGAGCCCTCGGGCCCGTGCGAGCGTGGCATACCACTTGAATGCTTTGTGCAGGTACCAGCCGCGTGTCTTGAAAAGACGGTATTCCTCTGAACCTTCACCGAAGATATTGAAGCTCAGTTGGTTGAACATCTCGATATAGTCTGCCCGCTGCTGTGCGATCACATCAGACCACAGCAGATTGGCCGATTCCAGGTGTTTGTCCATGGAGCCTTCAGGAAAATAGGCGAAATGGGGAGAGTAGCCGCCATCATGATGAATATTCCCCCGGACAAACCCGGGCTTCATAGCTATCAGAAAGAAGTGAAACCCATGGACGAGCGCAGTGCGGTTGTCGCGGAGTTGCACCTGGGGGAGTCCTTGCGGATCCTTTCCGAACAACAGCGGATAGAGTTTGTATTTATGGAGCTCACGCGTCAGGTTCCGCTCCAGATCTGACTTGAAGCCAGAACGATGGCCGACCTCAGGAGGCAAAAAGATCCGCCAATCCAAATCGCGTATGAAATCCCAATCCACGCGCCCCCAGCGGCTGACGCTCAGGCCGATGCTTCCGTATGGGGAAATTGGCGTCTTCCCCACATATTCCGAAAGGTGTGGCATCCCATGCGAGTAAGCACAAAGAGTCTCATCTACAACATGGCGGACCAATGATACCAGCGCAACGTCTTGGGACCCTCCGAATCGTTCCTTAGGCAGCACAAAAGGCTCCATGCTAACAAGGTTGCGATGTGCCGCGATGAAAGGTTGAAACCGCAAATCCTGAAAGGACAAGCTTTCTGCTGCATTTGGGAAAAGGAATTCCAGTGCTTCGAGAGGCATGGGATTGCCGGATAAAGCAGCGCGCAAAGTGTCTCGCACGATCAATCCGTTGCATGTCGCGGAACTTTGGCGCGTAACCATGTCTCTTCTGACGACCGGTTTTTATTGTAGCCTTCGGCGGCGCACTTGCTCGCTCCCGTTTGGGGGTCTCCCTAGCACAAGCCGTCAGTGCCATCGATCTCAGCGGGGACTTCGGGGAGGCATTCTGAAGTCCGTTAAACAAGCCTGATTCGGTCGTCGAGGCATTTGATCCCGTGAAGCCGGCTTGTGGCAAGCTTCTTTGGCGGGTGTGAAATTGTTCCGGGCGGACGATCGGCAGACGGGAACCCGCCCCCAAAGCGCAGCCCTCAACAAAACCAGCGCGCGCAGTGATAGCATCGGGCAAGGAACCTAAGATGAGCACGGCCCTGGCACAGCTCGCGCAACCGCTCAGCTTCGACCGCCTGCAGCAGATTGTGGTGGTGAACCACGCCATTGCCCGGTTGCTGCTGGCCTGCCTGCTGGGCGCGCTGGTGGGGCTGGAGCGGGAGTTCAGCCGCAAGGCCGCGGGGGTGCGCACCAACCTGCTGATCTGCATGGGCAGCGCGTTTTTCACGCTTCTGTCGGCGGTGCTGGCCGGCGACGCTAATCCGGACAAGGGGCGCGTGGCCTCGAACATCGTGCAGGGCATCGGGTTTCTGGGCGCGGGGCTGATTCTGCACAACCGCAGCCGCATCAGCGGGCTGACCAGCGCGGCCAGCATCTGGGTGGTGGCCTCGATCGGCATGGCCTGCGGCGCGGGACTGTACGGCGCGGCGGCGGTGGCGGCGATGGTTGTGATTATGGCGCTGGAGGTGGTCGGCATTCTGGAGCGGCGCGGCAACCTGAAGGCCTACTCCCTGGTCTACGAGGCGCGCGGGGGCGACCAGACCCTGATGATGGAGTCGATTTTGAAGGCGATGGACGCGGCGGGCGAGCGGCTGACCGGGGTGGAGAGCGACGCCATTGGCGAAGTGCAGCGGGTGAGCTTCGCAATGACGGTTACAAAAAAGCAGCATGAGCGCCTGCGCGGAAAGCTGCTGGCCGAGCCGGGCATCGACAAGCTATTGACCTTCCGCGATCTGGAGGAAGATTGATCCCCTTTACCAAGGCCCATGCGTGCGGCAACGACTTCCTGATCGTGACGGAAGAGGCGGCGGCAGACTGCGATTGGGCGGAGCTGGCGCGGCGGGCGTGCGCGCGCCATACCGGGATCGGCGCCGACGGCATGGAGTTCTTTGCCTGGACGGGGCCCAAGGCGGGGCGCATCCGGCTGCACAATGCCGACGGCTCGATGGCGGAGATCAGCGGCAACGGCACGCGCTGCGTGGCCGCGTGGATGGCCGAGGCGCTCGGCTCGCAGCCGGGCGACGAACTGGAGATTGCGACCGATGCCGGGGTGCGCGTTTGCCGCATCGAGGCTCGCCGTGGTCACGCGGTTGAGGTGACTAGCGGAATGGGCGTTCCAGCGTTTGAGCCGAAGACGCTGACCATGTTGGACGAAATGATTGTTCATGGGACGGTGGTTTCCACCGGCAATCCGCACTTTGTGATGGTGGTGGACGATGGGGAGTTCAGCGTCGCCCGCCAATTGTGGCAGGCGATGGGGGCGGAGATATGCGTTCACTCCGAATTTCCCCAGCAGACGAACGTGGAGTTTGTGCGCATCGTCAGCCCGAAAGAGATCGAGATTCGCATCTGGGAGCGCGGCGTGGGGCCGACTTTGTCTTCGGGAACAGGCAGCTCGGCGGCGGCCACGGCGGCGATTGCGCTGGGGCTTGCGGGGTCGCCGCTCACGGTGGTGGCCCCCGGCGGCGCGCAGACCGTGGCCTGGGACGGGCCGGGCACAGAACTGAAGCTTACCGGTCCGGCGGCTCTGATTGCGCGGGGAGAGGCGTGGTACGGATGATGGCGCATATGGATTCCAACCCGATCCCGGAGCCAGGCCAGCTCTTGAGGCCTGCGCCCATGGCTCAGGGCGCCGGCGTGAGCTTGATAGCGCCCGCGGCCTCGGCCAAGCCTGAGCTTGCCGAACGGGGCATGAAGCGGCTGCGCGCGCTGGGCCTTGTGCCCCGGCTTGCTCACCACGCCCTGCAGAAGGGACCGCTCTACTTTGCCGGAACCGAGGCGCAGCGGCTGGAGGATCTGCATCGCGCCTTCGCCGATAAGGACACGAGCTTGGTGGCGTGCCTGCGCGGCGGCTACGGCTCGAACTACCTGCTCGCGGGTCTCGATCTGGAGCTGATCCGCAAGCATCCCAAGCCCTTCTTCGGCTATAGCGACCTAACCGGCATTCAACTGCATTTGCTCGACCGGCTGGGACTGCCCGCCTTTCACGGACCGATGGTGGCAGCGGATTTCTCGAGGGACAAAGGCGTCCATCTGCCCAGCTTTCAACTGGCGCTGGCCGGCGTGCCGTATAGCGTTGGGCCGGAGGAGGGGCTGCGCGTGCTGCGAGCGGGCCGGCTCCTGAACCCGGTTCGCGGCATTCTGTACGGCGGCTGCCTGAGCATTCTGGTCTCGTTGCTGGGCACGCCTTATGAACCCCAGACAGAAGGCAAGCTGCTGTTTATTGAGGACGCGGGCGCCAAGCCCTACCAGATCGACCGGATGCTGTGGCAGATGCGCCAGGCCGGCAAGCTGGCCGGCGTGTGCGGCATCGTCTTCGGCGAGATGCTGGATTGCTCCTCGCCCGGAGCGTCGGCAAATCTGCTCGAAGAGGTGATCTTGCGGGTCTTTGAAGATTTCGATGGACCTATCGTTATCGGTCTGCGCAGCGGTCACGTTTCGCACGGCAATGTGACGCTGACCCTGGGCGTTGAGGCCGAGCTTTGCACCACCGACGACCCTGAACTGCGCCTGCTGCAACCGGCGGTGGCGGGACTAGGGACGAGGGACTAAGGGAGTTGGGAGTAGGGGATGGGGCTGGGGGACGGCGAACAAGGGCAGCGATGGAGTCAGCTAGGGGCGGCGCGATGACTCTAAATTCCCGTCACATTCACCTGAGCGGCGTGTGCGGCACGGCGATGGCCTCGCTCGCGGGGCTATTGCAGTTGCAGGGCCACCGCATCACCGGCTCGGACAAGGCCGCCTATCCGCCCATGAGCGATCTGCTGCGCTCGCTCGGCATCCCCATCCTGGAGCCTTACGCCGAATCCAATCTCGATCCCGCGCCGGATCTCGTGGTCATCGGCAACGCGCTCTCCCGCGGGAATCCGGAGGTGGAGCGGGTGCTGGACGAACGCATTCCCTTTACTTCGATGGCCGCCCTGCTGCGCGAGGAGTTTCTGGTGGGCCGCCAGTCGCTGGTGGTGGCCGGAACCCACGGCAAGACCACAACCACAAGCATGCTGGCGTGGATCTACCAGTTCGCATCGAGAGAGAATGCGGCGCTAGAGCCGTCGTTCCTGATCGGAGGCGTGGCGGAGAACTTCGGAACCAGCTTCCAGCTCCGGCCCACGCGCACGTTTATTGTCGAGGGCGATGAGTACGACACCGCGTTCTTCGACAAAGGGCCGAAGTTCCTGCATTACTTTCCCGATGCGCTGATCCTGACCAGCGTGGAGTTCGACCACGCCGACATCTATGCCGACCTTGAAGCGGTGAAGACGGCGTTCAAGCGGCTGGTAAACCTGGTTCCGCGGCGGGGCGCAATTGCGGCCTGGGACGGCAGCGCCAACGTGACCGAGTGCGTGGGCGGCGCGCTCTGTCGCCTCGAGCGCTATGGTTTCTCGGAGGGAGCGGACTGGCGGATTCGGAACCTGCGGCATGAGGACGGCCTCACCCGCTGGGAGGTCTGGCGCGGGGGCGCGCTGTGGGCCGGGTTGGAGATGCGCCTGGCCGGCGAGCACAACGCGCTGAACGCCACCGCCGCGGCGGCGCTGGCAGCGGGGCAGGGCATCGACAAAGAGGCGATTCAGGCGGCGCTGGCCGGCTTCAAGAGCGTCAAGCGGCGGCTGGAGGTGCGGGCGGAGATCGGCAGCGTCACGGTGATCGACGACTTTGCCCACCACCCCACGGCCATCCGCGAGACGCTGCGGGCGCTGCGCTCCGTTTACCCGCAAGCGCGGCTGTGGGCAGTGCTGGAGCCGCGCTCGAATACGCTGCGGCGCAAGGTGCTCGAGTCCGATCTGGTGGAAAGCCTGCGCCTGGCGGATCGCGTGGTGCTGGCTGGAGTCTATCAGCAGCAGCGCATTCCCGACGCCGAGCGGCTGCACCCCGAAGACGTGGTCAATGCGCTCGTTGCCCACGGAACCGAGGCCGAACTCTGCGCAGATGTGGAAGCGATCGTGAACCGCATTGCGCCGCAACTGGAGGCCGGCGACGTGGTGGCGATTCTCTCCAATGGCGGCTTCGACGGCATTTATGAGAAACTGCCCGCGCGGCTCAGGGAGCGCTTTTCTGAGGACGGCGCGGCGCAAGGCGAGAGGCAGGCGTGATCTCTTCCCTCATCTTCATGGCCACCATGGTCATCACCGGAATTCCCACGGCGGTGCTGTTCATTCCGTGGTGCTGGCTGACGGGCAACGTGCTGCCGCTCTACAAGGGCACGCGGTTCATGCTCGCGAGCAGTTGCTGGATGGCCGGGGTGCGCTTCCAGGTCACGGGCCTCGAGAATATACCCAGGGATCGGGCGTGCATCTTTATGTCGAACCACGTCTCCAACCTGGACCCGCCGGCGCTGATCTCGCTGATTCCGGGGCGCACCTCGGCCTTCATGAAACGCTCGCTGATGAATCTGCCGGTGCTTGGCACGGGCTTCCGGCAAGG
>JBEKCX010000106.1:0-8433 GCA_050014655.1 Occallatibacter sp.
TTGGCGGCCTCCGCGTTGTCGTGGTCGGAGTGGTACATGTTGATGCGCTGGAAGGTCGATTCGTCGGGGAACATGAGCCGATCGTTGAAGGCGTAGCGGGTATCGATGTGGTGGCCCATGGCGATGTGGGCCAGTTCCATGGCGATGACCGAGGCGATCGACTCCTCGTTGGGCAGGCTGTCGATGAGCCCCTTGCTGATGAGAATGGTGTTGCCCACCGTGGTGGTCTCGATGGTGGTCGACAGCAGGACGCGGGTATGCAACTGGTCGGTAAAAGCCAGGTTGTTGGGCACCACCAGGTTGACGACGATCTGGTCCAGAACCTTGTTCTCGTAGCCGCCCGGATCGAGCGGCGCCACCAGGCCGGCTTCCACCAGGCGGTCGATCACATTGTTCTCAGCCTGCGTGACCCAGGCGCGCGTGGCCTGCAGCGGGCCCACATCCTGGGAGTCCTCGCTCTTGTCCACGGCGTCGTCCACCCTCACGCTGACGTTCTCGCTGTCGCGGGTGGGCAGCTTGAGCGAGTAGCCCCAGAAGTGCGTCTGGGCCTTCAGCCCCACGGTCTTGCTCTCGCCCTCGATGCGGTTGGTCTCCTCCACGTAGATGGCCACCGGCAGCCAGATTCCGGGCTGCACGTTCATCCGCCAACTGTCGAAGTGGAAGTAATACTTCGAGGAGTCTTCGCTGGCGGGGCCGGTGTAAGTGCCGTTGAAGCGCACCACGTTGCCATCCACATCCTCGATCCAGATGCGGCCGTAGAACCGCCCCATGCCGGCCACTTTGGGATGCACATCGAAGACCGAGGTGCGCACCGAGCCCAGAAACTCCCGGCGCACAAAGCTGAAGACGTAGTGCTGGCTGTCGAAGCCGGTGGGATCGAGGAACATCATCTGCATGAAGCCGGTGGCCGAATAAGTGAACCGCTCCAGGCCCAGCGCCTTGGTCAGCCCGGTGATGGCCGCAAACGACCCCACGAAAAAGCCGCGCTTGCCGTGGCTGGCCACATTGCGCGGGTTGTAGGTCTTGTCCACGAAACTCTTGCCGAAGTCCACGCGGCTGAGCGTGTACTGGTCTTCGACCGGCACCTCATAGAGCTTCACGTCGGGCTTGGTGTTCTGGATATAGGTCTCCACCAGGGGCGTGCGCTGTTTGATGTTCCTGATCAGCACCTTTTCGCGTCCAATGGCCCGTTCAACCAGAGCGGCCTGTTCGGGAGTGAGCTGGTGCGCCGGCTCGAACTTCGGCGCCTTCTTGGCGTACGCACAGGCCGCCCCCAGGATAAGGATCAGGAAGGGGAGGGAGATCTTCCGAAACGTCATGTCAAGCTCCTAAGCTGAGTTCTTGCAATCTTTTCTCTGTCCGCGAACTCCAGTTCGGCGTCGCGCGGCTGAGGTGAGCCACACATGTTCCTATGTGCAGTGTAAACGCTACGCCAGTTGGAACGTGATGGTGACGGTTGTGGTCAGGTCGACGGGCTGTCCGTTGCGGGTGGCCGGCCGGAAGTGAATCCGCTCCGCCACGCGGCGAGCCTCTTCATCCAGGCCGTGGCCCAGGCCATGCACTATGCCCTGCACCACCACCCGGCCGCTGGAGGTAAAGGTAACGCGCAGAACAACATCGCCCTGGACCTTCAACTGGCGGGCCTCGCTGGTGTAGTCCGGCGTCGGCTTGGAAACGATCTCCAGATCGGTGGCAGTGACCGGAGCCGGAACCAGCTTCTGCGCCGGCGCGGCCACCGGCGCGACGGGAATGGGGGCCGCGGCGACCTTGCTCCCGGTGTAGGTGGCAGCCGGAGCCGCCGCGGAGGCGGGAATCCCGGCCGAGGCCACCTTGCCCACCACCCCGGCGTTGGAGCCAAACTTGAGCCCATTGCCGATGCCGGTCGAGCCAACCACTCCATGCGGCGCGATGGCCGGGCCCTTCATGCCGCCATACGGGTTCCCAATCGCCGCAATGGTGGCCGGACCCTTGGCGTTGGGATTGGGGGTCACGCCGAAGGTCTCTCCAAGATGCACCGGGGCGGTCGAGGGCTTGACGCGGTTGTCTTGCGCCGGCATTGCCGCGGTGAGGGCGGCCTTGGGCTGCGGAGCGAGAATCACCGAAGGCTTGGCCTCCTTGATGACCGGCAGCGCCACCTTGGCTTCTATCTGAATCGGCTTCAGATCCGGCTTGGGCTCCGGCCGCGGCACGTTGATCTTCGGCAACTCAAGCTTGACGTCGGGCGGCTTGGGCAGCTCGACCTTGGGCGGCTCGGGCAGCTTCACCTTCTCCAGAGGCGGCGCAGGCCGGGGAACGATCAACTCCGTCATCTCATACTTGTGGTTCTCGATCGCCCGCTTGGCGGTAGCTCCAATGTAGAACATCAAGGCCACCATCAGCCCGTTGATCACGAAACTGGCGATAAACGAGCCGGGCGAACGCTCGGGCTCGGGGAGCAAGCCGAACGTAGCCCGGCCAGGGGACTCAAACTTGCGCATCATTCAAACCTCGTCCGCGTCCGCCGGGAGGGAGCGTAATCGCTTCTGCTCTCCCAAGCGAACCTGCTCAACCCAAGGCGGATTGCCGGTCGCATAGACTCAATAGAGTATGATACGCAACCATTCTACTAGATCGGCAACAGATAAGAAAGCCTTCAACCCCTCGCCTCCCAGAAAGAACTCTGGAAAATGCGGTTTGCGGCCACAGATCGCCGCCAAACCCGCTGCCTTGCGGAAAGACTGCGAGGCTCACCACACCCTGTACGGCCAGCCGTTCATGCCACGGTCTCAGGCGGGATGCTCGTTCCAGCCTTGCCCTACTGTAATAGACTCAAGGTAAACCAAAGCGTTCCGGAAAGGGCATTTTATTTGTGAGGATATTGGTCACAGGCGGCGCGGGGTACATAGGCGGTACACTGGCTGGACTGCTTGCCAAACTGGGACATCAGGTTGTGGTTTTTGACAACTTGAGCCATGGGAGACGCGATCTTCTGCCGACAGGGGTGGAGTTTGTGGAGGGGGAGCTGGCGGACCGGGCGGCGCTTGAAAACCTCTTTATCGGCGCCACCGGGCAAGGCCGGCCCTTCGACGGCGTTCTCCACTTTGCCGCCCTCATTGAAGCCGGCGAGTCCATGGTGCGCCCCGAGGCTTATTTCCGCAACAACACCGCCTCCACCCTTTCGCTGCTCGAGGCGATCCTGGCCCACGGCCCGCGCCGCCTGGTCTTTTCCTCCACCGCGGCCGTCTACGGAGAGCCGGAATCGGTGCCCATCAAGGAAGATGCGCGGCTGCTGCCCACCAACGCTTATGGGGAGTCCAAGCTGCTGGTGGAGCACATGCTCGCCTGGCTGAACAGGATTCACGGCCTGCGCTACGCCTCGCTGCGCTACTTCAACGTGGCTGGAGCGCCCGAGGGGCCGGAGGGCGTGACCTGCGGCGAGGCCCACGAGCCCGAGTCGCACCTCATTCCCCTGGTTCTCGACGTCGCCCTGGGCCGGCGCGCGGCCATCAAGATCTTCGGCGACGACTATCCGACGCCCGACGGAACCTGCATTCGCGACTACATTCACGTCTCCGACCTGGTCGATGCCCATCTGCTGGCTCTCGACGCGCTGGCGACGCAGGACCGGCTGATTCTCAACCTGGGCAATGGGCAGGGCTTCAGCGTCCGCGAGGTCATTGAATCGGCGCGCCGTGTGACCGGGCATCCGATTCCGACCGAGGTCCATCCCCGCCGCCCCGGCGACCCCGCGGTTCTGATTGCCAGCTCGGAGAAGGCAATCCGCGAGCTGGGCTGGAAGCCGAAGTATACCCAGTTGGACGAGATCGTTCGCACGGCGTGGATCTGGCACCCGAAGCGGTACGCGCAGTAGGCAGGTTCAGGCTTTGCGGGCGGCGGACGAGAAGCAAACGGCGATCTATAGCTGTAGGACGCTGGCGCGGCGGATTTCCGCCGATCAACCCGCGCGGCTCCGGCATGGGCAACCGGCAGAGGCTCGAATCGCCGCCCCGGAGCCTGGAGGTGCGCGGCGCCTCTACTTAGGCTCGATGGGGGCCGAACTGGTCGGCGTTGAAGCCGTATTCTGCTGCGGGGTTGGCGCGGGCGGGTCGCTCACGCCCTTGATGCCTTCCTTGAAGCCCCTCAGCGCCTCACCCAATCCCTTGCCCATCTCCGGCAGCCGCCTGGTGCCGAACAGCAGCAATGCGACAATGGCCACTACCACTATGTGCCACGGCTGAAACTCCATCGCTCACCCTCCCGCGCCGCTTTGAGCTGAGGCGCTCGATTCACTGCTATTGTCGCACAAATGCGGGCGCCCCATTCACTTGCCTTCCATCTCCACCCCAGCGCGCAAGGTTCGCGCGCCCTGGGCTCCGGTCTGGCGAGATGCCGGGAATCCACGTTTCCCGATCCAGGCTCCTGCCACAGGCCTCAATTCACCTGCGCCGGCTTGCCCAGCCGCTCTGTCACCTTGGCGTAGAAGGCGCGCAGGTCTTCCTCTTCGCCCACCGTCAGCCGGCGGTAAACCTTGAGCAGCGGAAACAGCCTTGAGGCCCGCACCTCGACCGCCGGAACCGCAACCGCGCCGCCGGGATACTGCGTCATCTCCCAACTGCCGGCATAGCGCCGCCGCAGCACCTCGCCCAGATAGCTGCCCCAGAGCCGCACCTCGAAGTCCAGGTCGCGCTCCGGGCTCTCGCCCACCAGCACCAGAATCTCGTCCAGGCTGTCGATCGACTCCGAGGTAAAGTCCAGCTTCTGTTGGAACTCGCGCCTGGCCACCTCCGCCGCCGCCCGCGCGTAGCCCTCCATCATCGCTCCCAGGTCGGGATAAAGCGCCGATTCCAGCCGTTTGCGCAGGTCGCTTACCACCCTCCAGAGTACATGCCCAGGCGCCCGTGCTGGAGCATGAAGATGGAACCGCGCCGCATCTTTGTGGCAGACTGAGAGCAGCAGTGGAGGCACATTTTGAAGACTGTCAAGCTCGTCGCCCTGGCCGCTTTGCTGGTCCTTGCCAGCGGCCCCGCCCGCTCCGCCACGCGCGATATCTATCCCGACCCGGCGCAGGCCAAGGCCGACCTGGCCGCCGCCCTCACCACCGCCGCCCAGACCCACAAGCGCATCCTGCTCGACTTCGGCGGCAACTGGTGCCCCGACTGCCAGGTGCTGGATATCTACTTCCACGACGCCACAAACCGGCCCATCCTGGAGGCCAACTTCGTTCTGGTCCACGTGAACATCGGGATGATGAACGCCAATCTCGACCTGGCCGAGAAGTACGAGGTTCCTCTCCGCAAGGGCGTGCCGGCGCTGGCCGTCCTCGACGAAAAGGGCGCGCTGCTCTACAGCCAGAAGGGCGGCGAGTTCGAAGACATGCGCCATCTGGAGTCCTCGGCCCTGACCGCCTTCCTGGTCCAGTGGAAGCCCGCCAAACCCGGCTGCTCGGCGGCGGCGGTGAACTGCTGAGGCGCCTCCGAGGAATGGCGCGCCCCGGAGCGGATTGGCATAGACTTGTAGCAGGTGGAACGGAAGGTGACCTTATGAAACTAATGCAGATGGCGGACCCGGTTCGCTACCCCCAAATGTCAACGGCGGAACTGCGCTCGACGTTTCTCGTCGACGACCTCTTCGCGCCGGGCCAGATCCAGCTTGTCTACGTCGATCTGGACCGCGCGGTAATCGGCTCGGCGGTGCCCCTGGACGAAGCCCTGCCGCTGCCCTGCCCGAATGAGCTGCGCGCCAACTGGTTCACTGAGAGGCGCGAACTGGGAGTCTTCAATATCGGCGGCGATGGGACCGTCGATGTGGAAGGAGAGATCTACGCGCTGGGCAATCGCGATGCGCTTTATATCGGCAAGGGCGGCCACAACGTCTCGTTTTCAAGCGCCAACCCCAGCCATCCCGCCGAGTTTTATCTGTTGAGTTATCCAGCCCACTCCATTTACCCCGCGGCAATCGTGCGCGCCGCCGACCGGATGCCTACGACGCTGGGTGCGCCCGCCACCGCCAATCGCCGCACCATCAACAAGCTCATCCACCTGGAAGGCGCCAGGAGCTGCCAGCTCGTGATGGGCTTCACCGAACTGGATGAAGGCAGCGTGTGGAACACCATGCCGCCCCACACGCATATGCGCCGCTCCGAGATCTATCTCTACTTCGACATTCCCGCCGATCATCGCGTCGTCCATCTGATGGGACCCTCCACCGAGACGCGCCATCTCGTGGTGGCCAACAAGCAGGTGGCTATCTCTCCCGGATGGTCGATCCACGCCGGCGTGGGCACGGCCAGCTACTCCTTCTGCTGGGGCATGGGCGGAGAGAACCAGGTGTACAGCGACATGGACGCGCTGCGCATCGCGGACCTTCTGTGATGAGCGCACTCCGGCAGCGCGCTTGAGGTTGCCGCAAGTCAGAGCATTTTCGCTTTTACTGTAGACTTCCGTGCCCCATCCTTTCCGTTTCTTTTCTGCGGAGAGGGTGGGAAGCCAATATACTTCCGGTCTGCACAATTCCCGAAAATGCGCGTTAGCTAACCTCTGCTCAGCGCCCGCATTTCGCGACCGTTTCCGGGGACTCCGAATCTCCCCGCCCCAGAGCGGGAAAGCCGCTCGATTCTGCCTCTTTTTGGGTGATTCCACAGGATTTGATGGTCGGGGAGAGAGGATTTGAACCTCCGACCCCCTGGTCGCGAACCAGTTCTTGCCACTTATTCACATTTGTTGAAAATCACGCGAACTTAACTGCTTTGTATTGAATGCGTTGCGGCCATATCATTGAAAGTTGTAGCTCTGAAATGCTCCAGAGTGCTTTAACCGCTACGATTTCGTCTGCACCTGCCGCCAGTACCTTGGCATCACCTCTGGGGCGAGCTCTACAGGTTGGCCCTGCTTTCAGTTTCCATTGATTCAGGCGCGCTGCGACGTCAGACTCTCCTGGAAACGGTCTCAACGAAGCTTCCTTTCTAGCTTCGATGAAATAGGTTGGAACTGGCTTACCGCTACCTTGTGCGGTGTAGCCCAGGCCTGATAGCTGTTGAAGAGAAATTGTCCACCGAGTATCAGTAGCCAGACCCAGAGGGCAAAACGCAACTGACGGCGTGGGACGCGGGTGCTGATTATGGTTCCTACGATGGCTCCGGCGACGCCGCCTTCGATCAGGTGAATCAGCAGGTCTGGGTTCGAGGCGTGCGAGAACCAATGCGCGCCGCTGCCAATCAGCGAGATGACAAAGCCGAAGGCGATGTCTGTGCCGACCACCTGCGCGGGCGTCAGAGCAGTGAGGCTGAGCAGCGCCGCCGAGCCCAGAGCGCCGGCTCCGGCGGAGGAAAAGCCGACCTCGGCTCCCACTGGAAGCATCAACCATGCGAGCAGCGGGCTGCGATCCCGAGTCTCCGCATTCTTCCTCATCGGACGGAAGGAAAAGAAGATCTGCCAGCCCGCCGTACTCACCAGAATCAACCCAAGGATCGCGTTGAGCAGGTTCTGCGAACCGGCATTGACCAGATGTTTCAGAAATAGCGACCCGGCGATGACGCCTGGCGCGCCGCCGAGAAGCATGAACCCAAGAGTCCGCCAGACCACGTTGCGGCGGACGATTTGCGCCGGTACGAGAATCAATTTGACCGCTGTGGCGAACATCAAGCCGATGCCGACGGCAACCGGCGCTGGTACTCCGAGAAACAAAACCAGAACCGGCACGGTGACGGTGCCCGCGCCGACCCCAGTGAGCGCGATAAACAACGCGATGACGAATCCAATGAGATATTGCATTCAGTATCCTCAGTTCGTGTGCGCCCGTTCTACCGCGGCGGCGCTGCTTCGATGTGAATGCCGCATTCAATCTTGCTGCCTGCCCAGCGCCCGGAGCGCGGATCGTTGGGATCGAGTGGAAGCGTCGTGCAAGGTTCGCAACCGATGGAGGAGTAGCCGCGTTCATAGAGCGGCAGCAGCGGAATCGCAAGAGATTCGCAGGCATACCATACGTCGCGCATGGTCCAGGCAGCCAGAGGCGCGAGCTTGAGCACCTGCCTGCCGCCGGGAAGCGTAAAGAGCGCCGACTCTTCGAGCGTCGCGCGGCTCTTTGCCTGCTCGCGGCGCAGGCCTGTAATCCACACGCGGTATTCGGCAACTGCTTTGAAGAGCGGCTCAACCTTGCGCAGCTTGCAACACTCGTCCGGCGCGGATTGATAAAGTAGGCCGTGCTCGGCTTCTTGTTCGGTAACGGATCTTTTGGGCAGCAGGTTGATCAGATTAAGTTGCCATTCACTGGTAATGCGATCGCGATAGGCATAGGTCTCGGCAAAGTGATAGCCCGTATCGAGAAAAAGAATGGGAATCTCTGCATTCAACTCGATGGACAGCTTGGCAAGCAATACGTCTTCGGCCTGAAAGCTGCACGTCAGGCACACGTCGGTGTTGCCTGAGATTTCGCGCGCAAGGGCCGCGCGCACCTCGT
>JBEKCX010000107.1:0-8399 GCA_050014655.1 Occallatibacter sp.
CGCGGCGCGTAGTCGGCATGGCCGCCCTCGGAGGGATAGGGAGTGTGCCGGTGCCCGTTCCAAACCAGGAAGCACTGCCCCAGTCCGGTTCCGGCGGCAATCAGGGCGCGGTTGCCGATCTGGCTGGGGTCGCCCTCGTTGAGCGTGAAGATCTGGCCGTCTGCCAGCTCCGCCACGCCGTAGCCGTTGGCCTCCAGATCGTTGATCAGGAAGACGTGCTGAATGCCGAGGCCGGCCGCCAGCTCGCGGCTGTCCAGCGTCCAGGGCAGATTGGTCAGCCGCAGGCGGCCGTCGCGCACCGGTCCCGGCACACCGAAGCAGGCCGCGGTCACCTTTTCCGTGCCCAGAAACTCCTTTACGATCGCTTCCAGGCCGGAGTAATCCCTGGCCCGGTAAATCTTATCGCGGGTATAAGTGAGCTTGCCATTGGTAAAGTCATACAGCGCCAGATCGACCTTGGTGCCGCCTACGTCGCCCGCCAGAATCATCTTTCCCTCTCCAGGAACCCACAGCCCTCCGCGTCTGTCGCGGGTAAAAGCGCAGCTGCCGCCTTGTCCAGAATTACTGTCAGTATACCGCTGGAGGGCCAAATCAGCTGGCTGGGCAGCCGCTCCGGATCGCGCGGACCGGTCAGTACCTCGCTCAAAACACTGGCCTTGTCCGCTCCCGCGATGAGGAAGAAGACCGAGCTGGCGTAGTTGATCACCGGCCAGGTCAGCGTGATGCGCCAGGCGTCTTTCCGGGGCACAAAGTTGGCGGCGGCCAGCCGGTTTAGCTCATGGATGGCCTGGGTATGCGGGAAGAGCGAAGCGGTGTGGCCGTCGGCGCCCATGCCCAGCGCGACGAGGTCGAAGCTGGGAAGCTGGGCGCCCTCCAGGCGAAAGCCGTTGCGCAGCTCCGACTCGTAGCGGGCGGCGGCTGCCTCGGGGTCGAGCTCGCCCTCGATGCGGTGAATCTGGCTGGGTTGGAGCGGCACGCGATCCAGCAGCGCCTCGCGCGTCATGCGGTAGTTGCTGTCGGGGTGGTCGGGAGGAACGGCGCGCTCGTCCACCCAGTAGAGGTCGAGCTTCTCCCAAGGCATGCGGGCGCGCCACGGCTGGCTGAAGTCGGTCAGCAACTCGAAGGCTGCCTTGGGCGTGGAGCCGCCGCTGATGGCGATGCGCGCGTGTCCACTGTATGCCACCGCCTCCCACGCCATCTCGGTAAAATACTGCGCCGCCCGGCGCGCAAAAGCCTGCGCATCCGGCTCGACGTAGTACTTGATCTGCAACTTCCTGCCCGAGCGCATGGGGGGTGCCTCTTGTTCATAGGTTACACGCGAGAGGCTACAAGCCGCCGCGAAACGCGGCTCAGTGGTCACAGGCGGCTTGCGGTTTGAATTGGAACGTGGCTTTCAATGTAGCGGCCCATCCGGCTGTTTCTTCCCACTGCACGGTAAATGGCTCGGTTGCTCACATGGCTTCGTAAGGACGATTGTTCCGTCGGTGTTTACGGCAAAGAGTTTCTCTGGCGTGATAATGATGTACTCCGGAATCAGGGGACGCCGGGTCAGAACATACAAGACATCGGTGTCTTCGGGAACATTGCTCAGAACATGGGAGTGGAAACCGTCGGTCGCACCAGAATCCGGCTTGTATTCCATGTCGAGTATGGTTTTGTGCAACTGTCTTTTCTCAATGATTTGCTTGCCATCCGGCGAAATCACATAGCGGACATCGCCGCCGATGGGCCAGATGGTGCTTTTCGTCTGGCCGGGGTAGAGATAGACGTACAGGTTGCCGCCTGGAGCCGGAAGTATGGCAGTGTTGTAGGGCCGGTCTGGGTGCTGAAAATCCGCGACCGCAAGCTCCAGAGCACGTTCCATGGCAGTCAGGTCATCGCTGGCTTCCTTCGGCGGATCGAACTTCCGAGCCTCGTACTTCCCGGGCTCCGACTCAGCCGCTTCATACACCACATGCAGCCTGTCATGTGTCTCGTTCCATTTCGGAAACGTGACCAGCCAGCCTGAGGAGGTCTTTGAACAGATGTAGTGGGTGAGCCCGTTGGTGTCGGGATGCAGGGCGAAGAAAGCGTCAGTTCCAAGCCATGCCGCCTGGTCGTAGGCATAGAGGGCGCGCCCGCGCTCCGTAACGCCATCCAGATAGGTCTTCAGATCCTTATCTTTCGTCTGAGCGGAGGCGAGGCTTGACAGCAAGCACAGGCACATCGGAAGGGCAATCGCGAAGGGGCGCATGGCAGGCTCCTTTGGCAAGGTTTGGAACATCATCTTACTCGCGTTTCATTTAGCGAGCTTCGAAGGTCCAACAACATGCTCTTGGGAAGGATACTCCGCCGCGCGGCGCCGAGACAGATTTAACCCGTCAACTACCGCCCCAGATACACCCGGTACTGCTGCTCGATGACGCCGGCGGCGCGGGCCAGCGCCAGCTTCGACAGGTTGTACTTGTATAGGCTCTCGACCAGGTTGCTCTCGGCCGAGGCCAGCGTGGCCTGCGCGGTGACCAGGGGCAGGTTGTCGTCCACGCCGGCGTTGACGCGGTCGGTTTCGTCACTGAGGGCGCGGGTGGCCAGCTCGACGTTGGAGCGGGCGACGGCAACCAGCTTCGAGGTTGCGTCCACGTCGAGCAGCGCCGAGCGCACCTGCTGGTCGATGGCGCCCCTCAGGTCGGCGAGCTGCGCATCGACGGCAGCTAATTGCGCCTGGGCCGCGTCCGTATCGCCGCGCAGTTTGGCCTCGCGGAAGAGCGGGACGCTGAGCGTGCCCTGAGCGACGAAGTTTCCGTGCGAGCCGACGCCGTTGACCTTGCTGACGTTGTAGTAGCCGCCGAAGCTGAGGCTGGGCAGGCGCTGGCTGCGATAGGCCGTGTGGACGGCCTTGTAGGCGATGGCCTGGTTCTGCAAATCCCGGTAGTCCTGGCGGTTCCTGTAGGCGACGGCCCGCACCTCTTCAGGGGTTTCGGAGGCCAGGTCGCTGTAAGGCGCGGGGTCGGTGAGCGCGATCTTCTGGCCGGGGTCGATGCCGATCTCGCGCTTGAGCAGAATGAGGTTCCTTTCGAGGGCGTTCTCAGCGGCGATGAGCGCCTGCTGCTGGGCCTGGAGCTGGACCCGCGCCCGCAACTCGTCCAGATTCGCCACCACGCCGGCCTCGTGGGCGGCATGGGCCTGGCTGAACAGCAACTGCGCGGCGGCTTCGAGCGCCTTGGCGTTGTCCACCTCGCTCGCGGCGGCAATGCAATGCAGATAGGCCGCGGCCACCTGCTGGACCACCTCTTCACGCGCCGACATTTTGGCGAAGTAGGCCGCTCGCTCGCCCGCGCCGGCCGCCTTGAAGGCGGAGATCACCGGGCCGGAGAACAGCATCTGGCCGTAGCGGATCTGCCCCTCGGTCAGGTCGTCGCGTGTGATAAACGAGAATCCCGCCGGAACTTTGCCGCCGGGAAAGAGCGAGGCGAACTCCTTGATGACTCCGGGGCCGAAGCCCAGCGCGGCCAGATTCTGCTGATGGACGCCGAGGTCGCCGCCGACGGTGATGGTGGGCAGAAAGTTCTGCAGGGCCTCGTTCTTCTCGCCGTGGAGCGCCTTTTCGGCGCTCTCGGCTTCCTTCAGGCCGAGATTGTTCTTGAGGCCGAGGCTGACGGCGTCGTCGAGCGAGAGCTTGAGGGTCTCATCGCTGGCCGGATGGGCGGTGACGCTGCCAAAGAATGGGTTGACGGCGGAGGTGGGGTTTGGGGCCTGGCCGGTTGCGGCCGGTCCCGCGCCGGCCAAAGACAGAATCATGGCCAGCGCGGCAAGAAACACTGGCGCGCCCGCCCGCCGGAAGACAAGATTGTGCGCTCGATCCACTGCAATTATTCTCTCAGATGACCCGGCCGGCGGAAGGGATTCCGCTCTGATGCGAAGAACCCGCTCCAGGCGGCCCGTGTGCCTGCGAACGTCTTTCAGCAGCAGATGCAAAAAGGACCGCGAGCAGAGGCAGCCGGTGCTATATTCCCCTGTAGCCGGAAAAGCAAGATGAAAGCTCCGGCGCACGGAGGAACGCATGACAACCTTCATTCGCACAGTATTCGCAGCCTGTTTGTTGCTCGGCCTTGCGGCGCCCGTCGCGGCAGCCCAGGACCAGGACGCGGAGGGAAGCAAGGACCATCCGCTGATTACGAGGTATCCCGGCTCGTATATCGCCAAGTATCTGACCAAACAGTTCGATGAGTTCAGCCTTCCGCTGGGTCCGGTCGATGAGGAGAACAAGATTACCAAGAACCAGCACTTGGAGGGGAAGATCACCCGCATCGTTTACGTGGCGCCTGCGGGACGCACGGTGCTGGAGGTCTTTCGCAACTATCAATCCGCGCTCAAGAAGGCCGGGTTTGAGACCCTCTTTACGTGCGGCCCGCAGGGTTGCGGGAGCACGATTGCAAATGCCTACGCCAACAGCGGCGACAACACCGATTACTGGGGGCCCGAGCACGGAATTCACTATATTTCGGCGAAGCTGGCGCGACCGGAGGGCGACGTTTATGTGAGCCTGCTGGTCGACGACCAGGGCCCGGATTCCCGAGCCAATGCCGAGCTTTACGTCATCGAAGTGAAGCCCATGGAGTCGGATCTCATCACGGTGAACGCCGCGTCGCTGGCCAACGACATCAACCATACCGGCCATGCTTCGGTTTATGGGATCTACTTCGACACCGGCAAGGCCGATATAAAGCCTGAGTCCGAAGCGACTCTGAAAGAGATCGCCAAGCTGCTGCAGGGCGATCCCAGGCTGAAGCTCTATGTCGTCGGGCACACCGACAACCAGGGCGCGCTCGACATGAATATGGACCTTTCGCGCCGGCGCGCGGAGGCGGTGCTCTCCGCGCTCACCACGAAATACGCGGTCCCGGCCGTCAGGCTAAAGGCCTATGGCAGCGGCCCTTACGCTCCCGTGGCGTCGAATGACAGCGAGGCCGGCCGCGCCAAGAACCGCCGCGTCGAGCTGGTGAAGCAATAGAGGAACGGATCAAGGGTTATCACGACTTGAAGAGCCTGTCGACGGCTACAGGGCGCCTCACTCGCTGAGATGCACGAATCCGCGCCGGGAGTCCCGCGCCCTGGGCAGCCCGGCGATCCAAAGCGGGCCTGCCATCTTCCCACCTCCTGAGACACCGTCTCCCGGAAACGGTGCATACTTGTATCAGGCCGGCTCTGCCGCTCGCTTGAGGAACAACCCTCCCCTTGGGCTTCCTCGTCTCCATTCCGGCCTTTACACTTGCAAGGGCATGATCCGGGCCGCTCTACCTTGCGGTCCGATCGGCGAAGGCAACCAACCGCGACGGATTCTCCGGGAGCACCCGCCCGAATCCGCGCCGCTCGCAGCGCAACGCGACGACTTCAACCGAAGCGCGCTGCACACAGAGAGGGATCGATGACAACTGCCGCTCGCTTTCCTGGCATTCGTGTCACTGCAAACGGAAACCAGCTGGTCTCGTACCACACCGAGACGCGAATCGCCGATGCGGGCGTGTTTTATCCCATCACGCCTTCGACGGAGGGCGGCGAGCTCTTCCAGCAGGCCTATGCCGAGGGCAATCTGAACGTCTTTGGGCACAACACCATCGCCATTGAGACGGAGGGCGAGCACGCGGCTCAGGGCGGCGCCATTGCCCACTCGGTGTGCGGCAAGCGGGTGGTCAACTTCACCTCCGGGCAGGGCGTGGTCTACGGCGTGGAGCAGTATTATCACGCGCCGGGCAAAGGCTCCACGATGGTGCTGGAGGTGGCCGCGCGCGCGCTCACCAAGCACGCCCTCAACGTCCACTGCGGACACGACGACATCTATGGCGCTCTCGATACGGGCTGGATCATGCTCTTCGGCAAGGACGCGCAGCAGACCGCCGACCAGGCGCTGATTCTGCGCCGCGTAACGGAACTCTCGCTCACCCCCGGCATGAACATCATGGACGGCTTCCTGACCTCGCACCTGGAGCGCACCTTCTACAAGCACGAATCGGAGCTGATCCGCGAGTATCTCGGCTCGCCCGCGGACATCATCGACTGCCCCACCGAGGCTCAGCGCATACTCTTCGGACCCACGCGCCGCCGCGTGCCCAAGATGATGGACCTGACCAACCCCGTTCTGCTGGGGCCGGTGCAGAACCAGGAACACTACATGCAGGGCGTGGTGGCGCGGCGCAATAACTTCGCCGAGCCGATCTTGCAGTTTCTTGAGGACGCCTACGAGGATTTCGGCGAACTTACCGGCCGTTACTACGGACTTATCAGCGAATATAAGACGAGCGACGCGGATACGGTTTTCGTCTCCCTGGGCTCGGCCGCCGAGAACATCGAGGCCGCGGTCGACTACCTCCGCCAGACTCGCGGCGCGGCGGTCGGCTCCATCCACGTCAACGTCCTTCGCCCCTTCCCCGAAGCCGCCATCGTCAGCGCGCTCCGGGGTAAGAAGAACGTAATCGTCCTGGAGCGCACCGACGAGGCATTGGCCGGCGACAATCCGCTGGGCCGCGACCTTCGCACCGCATTTTCCAGGGCGCTTCAGGCGGCCGAGGGTCTGCCCGCCCTCACCATCGGCGAGGTGCCGCGCATCCTGGGCGGCTCTTACGGCCTGGGCTCGCGCGACTTCCGCCCGGAGCACATCCTGGGCGCATACGAGTTCGCCACCGCCGGCCGCGCCCGCAAGGACGGCAAGCGCGCGGCTGACGGAGCCAGCTTCTTCGTGCTGGGCATCGACCATCCTTACGCGGTCATCGGCGACGAGACGCCGTCGCTGCTGCCCGAGGGCGCGATTGCCGTGCGCTTCCATTCCATCGGCGGCTGGGGCGCCATCACCACCGGCAAGAACCTGGGAGCGATTATCGGCGACCTGAACGATTTGCTCTACGAGCGCGACGGCCTGAAGGACGACCTGGGCAACCCCAAGGAAGTGATCCACGTCAGCGCCAATCCCAAGTACGGATCGGAGAAGAAGGGCGCGCCGACCGCGTATTTCATGGTGGCCGCCAAGGACCGCATCCGCGTCAACTGCGATCTGCGCCACGTCACGGTCGTGCTCTGCTGCGACCCCAAGGCCTTTACGCACACCAACCCGCTGGACGGCATGGCCGAGGGCGGCTCGCTGGTCTGGGAGTCGGACGAGGAAGGCGAGCAGGCCTGGGAACGCCTGCCGCAGCGGGCGCGCAAGCAGATCATCGACAAGAATATCCGCGTCTTCACGCTGCCCGGCTTTGCCATCGCGAAGCGGGCGACCGACCGCGGCGATCTGCAACTGCGCATGCAGGGCAACGCCTTTCTGGGCGCATTCTTTGCCGTCAGCGCCTTGCTCCATGACTTCGGCATCACCCAGGAGCAATATCGCGAGGTCGTCCGCAAGCAGTATGTGAAGAAGTTCGGCAAGCTGGGCGAAGCGGTGGTCGAGTCCAACATGGAAGTGATGATGCAGGGCTTCGATCAGGTGAAGGAGATCAAGATTGGCGCGCTGGCCGCGGCCGACCGCTCCAGCCTGCGCGGCGCGGCGCTGCTGCCCATTCTCGAGCTCGCCACGGCCGGAGGTTCCTGCGGCACGGGTTGCCGCTCCACGCCACTGCCGGCCGGCCAGGCCAAGCGCACGCCGCTGGCCAGCGTGGCCAACTTCGATGCCCAGTTCCGCGCCCACTACGGCTACAACCAGCCGGCTACGCCTCTGTCGGCCATGGGCATGATCGCCGCCGCCACCGGCGACACGGCTTCAAAGTACGTGGCCCGGCGCGAGACCCCGCTTTTCATCCCCGAGAACTGCACCCAGTGCATGGAGTGCATCTCGGTCTGCCCGGATACCGCGCTGCCAAACTGCTCGCAGGACTTGAGCACACTGCTCTCGACCGCCGTCTCTTACTACGTCGCCGACCCCGCCGATCGCGCCAGCCTGATGGGCGCGCTGCCCGAGATCGAGCGGCTCGCCCGCCAGCGCATGGTGGCGGAGGTGAAGACAGGAACGCCGCTGCCCACCATCCTGCGCGAAATCACGGATACAGTGGACGGTTTTTCCGCCGCATCCAAGCAGCAGTTCTTCGACATTATCGCCAAGGTTCCCATGGCCTACCAGAAGGTGAACGCCATCTTCAGTTCGCCGGAGCGCAAATCGCCCGGCTCGGGCGGCATCTTCTCCATCTTTGTCAGCGATCTTTGCAAGGGCTGCGCGGCCTGCGTCACCGCTTGCGGCGACCACAACGCGCTCAAGATGGTGGCCGAGACCGAGGAGGTGAACGCCGAGCACACCACCGGAACCGCCTTCCTCGACCTGCTCCCCGATACCTCGCAGAAGTATCTCGGCCTCTTCAACGCCGCCAATCCGGCCGACTCGAAGACCGCGACGCTGCGCAACATGCTCATGGTGCGCACCAACTACGACGCGCTGGTCAGCGGCG
>JBEKCX010000108.1:0-8337 GCA_050014655.1 Occallatibacter sp.
AGAGGCTCGCCCCCCGAAGGACCGCCCCGACGAGGCTCGCATTGAAGAGGTCCGCCCCGCGGAGGTCCGCCCCGCTGAGGTGCGCAGTGCGGAGATTCGCCTCGGCGAGGTTCGCCCCGTAGAGGTTCGCCCCGCTTAGGTTCGAACTGATGAGGTCCGCCCCGCGGAGGTCCGCCCCACGGAGGTCGGCCCTAACGAGGTCCGCCCTCCGGAGACTCGCCTGGCGGAGATTCGCCTTCGATAAATCTGGCCGAATCTCAGGGTGCGCTTCACGCCACTGATTCCATGCCTCGACGCCCTCTTTCAGCTTGGCAAGATGTTCTGGGTTGGCCATGACTCCAGTATGCCAGCGCCGGGCAGGCGCGCCGGAGCGATTCTTGGCACAAATCTCCACCTGCCCGGCTTCCACCCGCCGCCCTGCTATCCCGCCCTTGTGTCCCGAGTCTGAAATACGCATCATAAAAAGCACTGTCATCCTGAGCGGAGTTGGGCGCGATGTCTGCGCCCAACGCAGTCGAAGGACCTGCGGCTGCTTTTCGTGATTCTTTTAGTAACTTGAGACTCGGGACAATAGCCGGAAACGCACGAACCGCAGATCCTTCGACTCCCCTTCCCCTTCGACAAGCTCAGGGTCAGGGTCGCTCAGGATGACAGCGAGGGTGGGGCACCCGCGGCCGGAAACCTTCCGGCGCACGCCAACGCATCGGCCGCAGGGCGCGGCCTGCGCTGAGCGGGTTGTAAGACACTTCTCCGCCGACCGGCCCGGAGCCTGCCCGTTACTTGACCAGGAAGTACGCCGCAACCGCCTGGGTTATGGCCGCGCGATCGAGATATGGCTTCTTGCCTTCATAGCGGGCCGACCAGATAACCTGGTTCACAATGTCTCTTGGATAGCACGACCGCAACTCCTGTTTCAGGTTGCCGCGGATGAAATCGATCAGGTCGTAGAAGACGCCTGGGTCGTATTCGACGGTTCTATCTTTTGCAACCCGGCGGAAGATCTCGCAGAACTGTTCGTCGGTGCACGCGCCGATCTTGACCTTCGTCTGAATCCTGCGCAGGAACGCGGCATCCACCAGCGAAGCCGGATCCATGTTGGATGCGAAGACGACCAGCATCTCGAATGGAATCTCGATCTTCTTTCCTCCCGCCAGAGTCAGAAAGTCGATTCTGCGATCCAGGGGAACGATCCAGCGATTCAGCAGTTCCTCCGGGCGAAGCCGCTGTCGTCCGAAATCGTCGATGATCAGAACCCCGTTATTGGCCTTCATCTGCAGGGGGCCGACATAGAACCTGGTGGTGGTGTTGTATTGCAGGTCCAGCATCTCGGCCGTCAGCTCGCCGCCCACCAGAACGCCGGGGCGATGGCAGAGTACCCAGCGGTCGTCATGGTTCCCCGGTTCCGACTCCACAATGCGGCTATGAATCGCCGGGTCGTAGACAGTAATGATCTGGTTGTCCACTTCCACGGCGTACGGTATCCATACTTCATCCTCGGCAACCACCCGCGACAAGGTCTCGGCCATGGCCGTCTTGCCGACTCCCGCCGGGCCATAGAGAAAGATAGAGGCCCCGGAGTTGAGCGCCGTTCCGAACTGCCGCAACGTCTCGTCGTCGATCACAAGATGCGCAAAGGCGCGCTTGACGTCGGCGGCGTGCACCTCAACGTGCTGCACGCTCTGCTTCCGCGTCTGCTGAACGTAGCTCTCCAGAGTCACCGGCGCGGCCCCAGAGTAATGACTCTGGGCGATCAGATCCAGGGCTCGCGTTCTGCCCTGCGATGTAATGGCGATATGAGGAATCGTGCCGGTCATTCCCGTGACCTGGCAGAGCGCCTCAGCCCGCATCCGGGCAAACAGTTCCTCTGCCACTGAAAAGCTGAGCCGGGTCTTTTCTGAAAGCTCAAGAACGGAGAGTGAGCCGCATAGATAAAGAGTCTTTATCGCAAGATCCTCGAGAACTGCTTGAGGAACGTCGACTTCCGCAATCTTCTGAGGCTTGTGCTCAGGCCCGGCAAAGGGTGCGGTCTTGAGAAACTCGAAATCGCCATCGAACATCTTCAGCAAGGTCGCCATCTCGCCATCCCCAATTCTGTCAGGGCAATTGCTCGAACCTCAATTCCAGTGGTGAAACAATTCTAATGGGGAAACAGGGTTTGTCAACAGCCAGAATTGGGTTTTCTTCTCTTCAACCGTCCAAGAACCGTCCTTGCGGGCAGCCCAGCCTCGTCGCCTTCCGGAGACTCTCTTTGCTGCGCTCACCCCTGCCAATGCTCTTGCCAATATACCCCTAAAGTGGGTGCTTTGGCCTGCACTTTTATCGGGCTCCGGTCACACTTTCGTTGGCCGGTATAACACTTTTGTGTCAGTTTCCGTCCCGAAAGGGAACAGGTTAGAAGAAGCGTGCGAATTTGGCGCAACCGGGCTGCGCCGCCGCCACCGGGGTCATTTCGACTCGCCCGGAACATTGGCGCGGCTCTCTCCGTATCAGGATCACGGCGCGGTCTGCGCGCAGCGGGCTTTGCTACACTGCTCCAGTGACCGCACCCGCGGTTTGACCGGAGCCAGATTGCCGCATGAGGGCGGCGGGAGATTCCATGCCAGTTGTCGAACTCGCGGGAGTGACCAAAGCCTACGAGAGCAAGGTTGCCGTCCGCAACCTCAGCCTGTCCATCGAGGCCGGCCAGATGTTCGGCCTGCTGGGGCCGAACGGGGCGGGCAAAACCAGTTCCATTCGCATGATGATGGGCATCACCGTTCCTGACTCGGGGCAGATCAGCCTCTTCGAGAGGCCTTTCGAGCGCCGCAGCCTGGAGCGGGTGGGCTATCTGCCCGAGGAACGCGGCCTTTATAAGAAGATGAAGGTCCTCGACCAACTGGTCTTCTTCGGCCAGTTGCACGGACTCGCCGCCGAAGAGGCGCGCAAACGGGCCGTCGCCTGGGCCAGCCGCATGGAGATTGCCGATGCGCTGCACAAAAAGACCGAAGAGCTCTCCAAGGGCATGCAGCAGAAGATACAGTTCATTGCCACGCTGCTGCACGACCCTGAACTTATCGTCATGGACGAGCCGTTCAGCGGCCTGGACCCGGTGAACGCGGTGCTGGTGGAGCGCACGCTGCTGGAACTCAAGGCCCAGGGCAAGGCGATTCTCTTCTCGACCCATCGCATGGAGCAGGTGGAGAAACTCTGCGACTCCATCTGCCTGATCGACAACGGCGCGGCCGTGCTGGCCGGCAATCTGCGCCAGATCAAGAGCCGATACGAGCGCAACCATGTGATCGTCGAGTTCGAGGGCAGCTCCGCTTTCTTGAACAGCGAAGAGATAGCGGAAGCGAAGAACTTCTCCGGCCGCGCCGAGATCAAGCTCAAGCCGCACGGCGACGCGCAGAAGCTGCTGCGCGAAGCCGTGGCTGCGGCGGCGATCTTCCGCTTCGAACTGGTCGAGCCTTCGCTCGAAGAGATATTCATCCAGACCGTGGGAGGCAAGGCCGATGCGTAACATTCTTCTCATTGCGCGGCGCGAGTACCTGGAGCAGATTCGCGGGCGGGCCTTCCGATTTTCCACGGTGCTGGTGCCGTTGCTGATTATCGCGATGCTGGCCGCGAGCTATTTTACCGGCCGCAACGCCGAGGCGGGCAAGCATGTGGCCATTGCCGCCGGCAGCGCGGCGCTGGCCAACGATGTGCGCCGCCAACTGCTGGACGACAGGCACGCCAAGTTCACCGTGGATGTGGTGGCTCCGGCAACCGCGCACGATCGCGCCGCTCTTCAGCAACAGCTCCAGAACAAGGCTATCGACGGATTGCTTTCCATCGAGAGCTCTCCCAGCGGAGCGCTGACGGCCACCTATGCCTCGCAGTCCGCGGGCGACTTCACGACTGCCGACCTGCTGAAGAATGCCTTGAATCATGCTTTGCTGAATGAGCGGCTGACCGCCAGGGGCATGAAGCAGGCCGAGGCTGATGCCCTGCTGAAACAGGTCTCCATCGAGACCCTGCAGGTGAACAAGGAGGGCAAGGCTGCCAAAAGCAATGGAATGGCGGCATTCCAGAAGGCCTTTGCCATGGCCTTTCTGCTCACCATGCCCATCCTGCTCTACGGCTTGGATATGGCCCGCTCGGTGGTCGAAGAGAAGACCTCGCGCATCTTCGAGGTCATGCTGGCCATCGCCCGCCCCGACGATCTGCTCGCCGGCAAGCTGCTCGGCGTGGGCGCCGTGGGCCTCACGCAAATTGCCATCTGGGTGGTCGCCGCGGCGCTCATGATGGGTTCGTCGCTGGCCGCGAGCCTGCTCACGGGCGATTTTGCGATTCACTTCTCCTTGGCAGAGGGCCTGCTCTTTCCGGTGTACTTCGTGCTCGGCTTCTTCCTCTACAGCGCATTCTTTTCCGGCCTGGCCGCCACCTGCGAGACGGCCCAGGAGCTGCAAATGTATATGCCGCTGGCTGTAGTTCCTGTCTGGCTCAGCTTCGGCATCATTCCTTTCCTGTTGAGCAATCCCGGCTCGATTTGGGCCATCGCCACATCGCTCTTCCCGCCCACCGCGCCGTTCGTCATGATTCCGCGCATGGGTATGGGGACAGTGCCGCTGTGGCAGCTCGCCGCCTCCATTGGACTTCTGCTTCTGAGCATCTGGGGTGTGCTCTGGTTCTCTTCGCGCCTCTACCGCATGGGCATCCTTATGTATGGCAAGCGCGCCACCCTGCCCGAGCTGCTGCGCTGGCTGCGCTACTCCTGACCACCGGCGGCGGGCCAGCCCCGCTCCTCCGCTAAGATCAAGAGAGTGACCGCCGAACCCAAACTCAACTCAACCCAGGATGGGGTGCCCCAGGTCTCCCACCCCGCAGACAAAGACCCGTCTGCAGGGGCCCCGGTCTCGCCTTTGAGACCTGGGAAACCCAGCTTCACGCTCGCCCAGCGCCTTGTGCTGGCCGTGGTTCCGCGCGTGGTCTCGGCGCTGGTCTGGCTCTCCGGCCTCACCTGGCGCTTTGAGGTTATCTCTGTGGAAGGCGTCACCCCTACCGTCTTCGGTGAGAGGTCCCCGGCGAATATCTACTGCTTCTGGCACCAGTGCGTGCTGCCCTGCACGGTCTACTTTCGTTACTCCCGCGCCGTGATCCTCATCAGCCGAAGCTTCGACGGCGAGTTGGTTACGCGCATTCTAAGGCTCTTCGGCTTCGATGCGGTGCGCGGTTCCAGCTCAAGGGGCGCGCGCGAGGGGCTGCTGGGGCTGGCGCGCGTGATTGAAACGGGCAGAACGGCCATCTTCACCGCCGACGGCCCGCTCGGGCCCATCTACCAAACCAAGATGGGTCCCATCAAATTGGCGCAGATGACCGGCGCGCCCATCGGCGCCTTCCACCTGCAGCCGGAGCGCGCCTGGACCATCCGTTCCTGGGACCGCTTCCTGGTGCCCAAACCCTTCACCCGCATCTGCGTCAGTTGGGGGCCGTGGACGCGGGTTCCGGCAGACTTACCCTCAGAGGATTTTGAACGCAAAAGAGCGGAGCTCAATGCCGCCATTGAATGCGCGCGCCTGCGGGCGCTGGATCACTTCAAGAAGGCGCCCGCATGAACTCCCTTCGTGTTGCCGACTTCGACTTCGACCTGCCGCCGGAGTTGATTGCCCAGCAGCCGCCCGCGGAGCGCGGCCAGAGCCGCATGTTGGCGATGAATCGCGCCACCGGCGCTTTGCGGGATGCGATGTTTGCCGAGTTTCCTTCGCTGCTCTTGCCCGGCGACCTGCTGGTCCTGAACGAGACGCGCGTCATTCCAGCGCGCCTCTTTGCCCGCCGCACTCTGCTCCGCGACCATGAAAAACCCACCGGCCGCATCGAAGTGATGCTCACCGAGCCAGTTGTTCCACAAATTCCGGGTGCCCCATCCTCTCCGCTTTCTTCTCCGGAAAGGGTGGGCGACCACGACCCTCAATCGGTCTCTGCTCAGCAACAGCCGGGTGCCCCAGGTCTCGCATCTGAGACCTGGGAAACCACGATCTTCGACCGGCCCGGCACCCCGTCCTTTCCGCTTTCTTCTGCGGAAAGGGTGGGAAACCACGAATCCCGGCCAGTTTCTGCTCAGCAACAGTTGGGTGCCCCAGGTATCGTCCGCCGCGGCGGAGAGACCTGGGAAACCACGGACCTCGATCCTCCGCCAACCGGCGAGAACCTCTGGCGCGCCCTGGTGCGGCCGGGCAGGAAGGTCGCCATCGGCGAGCGCCTTGTCTTTCCCGCGCCCTCCGGCGCAGTCGCGCTGGAGGCCGAGGTCCTCGAACGCGGCCAGTATGGCGAGCGGCTCCTCAAGTTTGCTCCGGTAGCCGATTTCTTCGCCGTCCTCGACCGCATCGGCCACGTGCCGCTGCCGCCTTACATCCGCCGCAACGACCAGGACGCGGACCGCGAGCGCTACCAGACCGTCTATGCGCGGGAGTCCGGCTCGGTTGCCGCGCCCACCGCCGGCCTGCACTTCACGCCGCAAGTGCTGGACGCCCTGGCCGCCAAGGGCGTCGAGATTGCGCGCATCACGCTGCACGTCGGCTTGGGCACCTTTGCGCCCTTGCGCGTGGACTCGCTGGACGAGGTCCGCCTGCACCGCGAGCGGTATACGCTTTCCGCCTCTGCGGCGGACGCACTCAATCGCGCCCGCCGCGACGGCCGGCGCATTGTGGCCGTCGGCACCACAGTGGTGCGCACGCTGGAGGCCGCCGCGGCTCAAAGCGCCGGCGGCGCGCTAGCGCCCCACTCCGGCCAGACGGAGATCTTCATCGCCCCCGGCTTCAAGTTCCGCCTGGTCGGCGCGCTGCTCACCAACTTTCATCTGCCCCGGTCGAGCCTGCTCATGCTGGTCAGCGCCTTTGCCGGCCGCGAGCCGGTGCTGGCCGCCTACGCCCACGCGGTCCGCCACAAGTACCGCTTCTTCAGCTACGGCGACTGCATGTTCCTTGCCTGATGCTGAACCATCGCGTTTGCGCCGTTCCCGTTCCCACCCCGCATAACTTGCGTGTATCGTAGTGGCATGGATGCCCCACAGGTTGATCGGAACACACCGCTTCCAAGCTCCGGCGCGGTGGGAGCGGCCGGTTTTCTTATCCGCGCTTTTAACCGTATCTTCGCCCGCCAAACGTTGTACGCGGCTCTGCTGATGCTGTGGGTGCTGGCGCTAACCGGAAACCTGGGCAAACCGGAGCTGCAACTGCGCGATCCGGATATTTGGTGGCACCTCGCGGACGCGCGCATCGTCACCGCGACGCATCACTTCATCCGCGTCGAGCCTTACTCCTTCACGGTCGCCGGAGAGCGCTGGATCAACCCGGAATGGCTCTCCGAGATGCCCTACTGGTTTGGCTACCGGTCGCTCGGACTGAAGGGCATCTTTCTCGTCACCGTAATCGGTCTTTGCGCCAATCTGCTGTTTGTCTACCTGCGCAGTTACTGGAGGTCGCGGCACGCGGGGGCTGCGTTCTGGACGGCAGTCCTGGGCTTTATGCTGATGACGGTAAACGACGGCCCGCGAACCATCGTGATCGCCTACTTGGCCATGTCCGCACTGCTGGCCATTCTGGAGGCGGCGGAGCGGGGCAAGACTCGTCTGTTGTGGCTGTTGCCGCCCCTGTTTTGCGTGTGGATCAACCTGCACGGAAGTTGGATCATCGGCCTGGGTTTGCTGGCGCTTTACATCATCTGCGGGATGTTTTCCTTCAACAAGGGCGTCTTTGAACAGCAAGCGTATTCCGGCAAAGACCGCACGCGGCTGCTGCTGGTGTTCTTTGCCTGCCTGGCGGTACTCATCGTGAACCCATACGGCTGGCGGATGATCTGGAACCCCTTCGACATGATGATGAACCAGAAGCTGAACATCGCCAACGTCCAGGAATGGCAGCCCTTGAATCTCAGCACCATTCTCGGCGGAGCGGTTCTGTTGGCCATCGGCCTGATGGTCGTCGCCAACTGCCTGCGCGGGCGAAAGTGGAAGATTTACGAGTTGGCGTTCATTTTCTTCGCCTGGTTCGCGGCCTTCGATCACATGCGCTTCACGTTCCTCGCCAGCGTGCTTACCATCCCCCTGCTCAGCGGCGACGTGGCGCGAAGTTCCTTCGCCAAGCCGAATGAAAAGACCATTCCCGTCTTCAATGCCTTGTTCGTGGCCGGCGCGGTGTGGGCTATGGTGATTCTCTTCCCGTCAGAGGCCACGCTGCAGAAGGGTCTGGCCGCAAAGTTCCCCCTGCAAACCATCGCATCCATTCAGCCGTCCTGGAGAATCTACAATCAGGACACTCTGGGCGGCATGATGGACTTCTATTCCAAGTCCCCCATGGTCGATACGCGCTGGGACACCTT
>JBEKCX010000109.1:0-8198 GCA_050014655.1 Occallatibacter sp.
TCATGGATGCGTACACCTCGTCGGACACCTACCCTTACTCGACGCACAACACTCTCGGTGATGAGCCCATCAACTACATGCGCAACAGCGTCAAGGCGGTCGTCGACGCCTACAATGGAACCACGGCCTTCTACGTCTTCGACAGCGAAGACCCGATCCTGGCCGCCTATCGCGGCATCTTCCCGTCTCTCTTCAAGGACGCCGCGGCCATGCCCGCCGGACTGCGCAAGCACGTGCGCTACCCGGAACTGCTGCTGAGCGTGCAGGCGGAAGTTTACGGCCTCTACCACATGACGAACCCGGAGGTCTTTTACAACCGCGAGGATCTGTGGACCGTCGCCACGGAAACCGGAATGGGCGAGGGCGGCGCGCAGACCTCGCAGGCCATGCAGCCGAACTTTGTGCTCATGAACCTGCCCGGAGAGGCTGGCCTGGAGTTCGTCGAGATTCTGCCCTTCACGCCCGCTAACCGCAACAACCTGATCGGCTGGATTGCCGGACGCAGCGACGGCGCGCACTACGGCACTTCGGTGGTCTACGACTTTCCCAAGTCGAAACTGGTTGACGGGCCGCAACAGATTGAGTCGCGCATCGATCAGAATGCGCAGCTTTCAGGGCAATTGACCCTTTGGAATCAACAGGGTTCGCATGTGCGCCGCGGCAGCCTGCTGGTCATTCCCTGCGGGCGCGCGCTGCTCTACGCGGAGCCGATTTACCTGCAGGCTGAACGCAGCCCGATGCCGGAGTTGCGTCTGGTTGTACTCGCGCTGCAAGACCGGCTGGCCTACGCGCCGACCTTCGAGGCGGCGCTGGCGTCCCTCTTTGGGTCGGAGACCTCGTCGCTGAGCTCGAATGAGGCGCCTCGAGCCGCGCCTGCGACCGGGGGACCGCCCAAACCCGCGGAGGATCTGAACGCGCTTATCGTCCAGGCCGGCAAGGACTTCTCCGATTATCAGCGCCTCACGTCGGAAGGCAAGCTGGGCGAAGCCGGGCAGAAGCTGGACGATTTGAAGCGCGTGCTCGACCAACTGAACGCGCATTCAAGGTAGTCGCCTCCGCGGGCGCCGGCTCGGATCGATCCGCCCTCAAGCCGCCCAAGGGGCTTCTCTCGCGCTGGATTGGGGCGGGAGAGAGACAGCCGCCGCTTCAGCCAGTTGGGTCTCAGTTCGGTTCACAGTCGAGTCGTGACGGGCGGGGGGGTGCCGGCTGCGGGGAGGCCGTGCGAACCAAAGTGTCCAACTTCTACCCACTTTGTGTGCACAAAATTGCATGTCCGCGACGCGGAGTGCCCATTATCCCAATGTTTACGTGAAAATCGTTCGGCATCAAGATTGCAATAGTGTTTAAGTACCAAACAGCCAACGCTGTGTGGTATGCATCGGCGGCGCCTTCGCGCAAGAGTGGCAAAGGCCGTCCAGACTTCATGGATGTGGCAAGTATGCCGAAGATCGCGTCCCACGGCAGGCAATGGCATTTGGAAACGGAGCACATGCGTCGAGACATGGCAAGGGCGAACGACCGGCGGGGAAGGCAGCGTTTTAGCCTCAATGCGCCTCTGATCGTGATCGTCAAAGACCGCGAGATCTCGGCCTATACCCGGGATCTGAGCAACCGGGGTGTCTATTTCTACCTGGGCTCGGACGACATTGCCTCGGTCGATCTCGATTTTGACTTTACGCTCGAATTGCCTCCGGAGATCACCCTTTCAACCGTTTGCCGGATTCAGTGCCGGGGCCGGGCGGTCCGCAAGGAGACCGTTCCGGGGGATTTGACGGGGGTAGCCGCGGAGATTCTCAACTATTCGATTCTCCGGGAGCCTGTGGCCGGCGTTTAGAGCTTGCGCATGCCAAGGATGCGATGGTCAACCAGCCAGCTCTTCAGCACGTAAACGAGCTTGTTGTTGCTGCCGGGATCGGTTGGCAGAAGGAAGAATCCTGGATCGATCAGGTAGCGGATGGAGTTGTATACGATTCCCTCCATGACTTCGCCATCGAGGAACTGCAGGCGCATCCAGATGCCATGGATGATGGGCGCCCGGGTATGAAAATTGAGATGGTTGTGCTGAGCGTCGCCATCGAAGCTGTTTACATAGAAAACGGCCTTGACATCCTTGAATGAAACCTCCTCGACGGCATCCGAATCGAGACGGCGAATGCGGATGGTTTCAAGGGAACTCTGGGGAGCGTTGCCCAGCAGTTCTTCGATGGTATTCGAAGCGGGCGAGTCCAGGTAGCCCTTGAGCGTCCCAGTGCCGAACTGGATCACAACCTTCTCCGATTTGGTCGCGTTGCTGTCGATCATCGATGGGCGAGCTTTCTCACAAAGTCCAAGCGGGCCGCCGGACGGAAAAGCGGCAATCTTGGTTCATGATGCTGGATAAGTCGCAATGAGGCCAATCCCAGTTTAGAGCCAGATCGGTGCCTCATTGGTAACAGGCCCGACAGTACCGATACCCAGACGGCCGGGGCAAAAGA
The DNA here is from genome assembly GCA_050014655.1 of Occallatibacter sp. Classification (GTDB taxonomy): domain Bacteria; phylum Acidobacteriota; class Terriglobia; order Terriglobales; family Acidobacteriaceae; genus Telmatobacter. The sequence goes on from JBEKCX010000109.1 coordinate 2,475, forward strand.
ACGAACTGGAAGAGCCCGTATCTCTCCCAGTACAGCCCGACTCCATCCGCCTGGGGTCAACTGCCGGGAGCCTTTCCCGGCGGTTCAAGCGTTGCGGTCCAAGCCGGCGATTCAAGACAACTCCCGAATGTCCCGGTTCCGCGGTGGAGCAGAACCTTCTCCGATCTGGACCAACAATGGCCACCCGCCGGCCCGGCCGTGCTCAATGGGCCCGTGCGAGGCTGCGCCGCTTCTGTGGGGGAGTGAGGTTATACTGCTTGATCTTGTACAGCAGCGCCTTATAGCTGATCTGCAGATCGTTTGCCGCCGCCTTCCGGTTCCATCCGGTACCCTCCAAGGTCTGTGCGATAGCGGCAGATTCGGCGCCGCCCTTCAAGTTCCGCACCAGATGCTTCAGACCTCCCTCGCCGCCCTTGTCTTCTTCAGTGGACTCAGGCGGTTCCGCGCTTTGCTGCGGACTCAGTTCGTCGATGATTGCCTGCTCGTCGGCCAATACCAGGTAACGCTTGATGGTGTTTTCCAACTCGCGAAGATTGCCCGGCCACGAGTAGCCGGTCAGACCCTGCAAGAGCGCGGGAGAGATCGGCAACGGATCGCACGCGTATTTCGCCGCCACCTTGCGCATGAAGTGCTGGGAGAGGATCGGAATCTCATCCACGCGCTCGCGCAGAGGGGGCATCTTCAGGGTAAAGCCATTCAGGCGATAGTAGAGATCCTCTCGAAAAGCCTTTTGCGCGATGGCTGCCTTGATGTCCAGGTTGGTTGCGGCGATCACGCGCACATCCACCTTGACGCTGGATCGGCTTCCCAGGCGTGAAAAGCTCCCGTCCTGAAGAACCTGCAAAAGCTTGGCCTGCAGAGCATTCGGCATCTCCCCGATCTCATCCAGCAGGATGGTGCCGCCATTGCATATTTCAAACTTCCCGGGCTTGGACTTGACCGCGCCGGTAAAGGCCCCCTGCTCATAGCCAAAGAGTTCACTCTCCAGCAGATCCAAAGGCATCGCCGCGCAATTCACCTTCAAGAAAGGGCGCTGGCTCCGGGCCGACAACTTGTGGATCAGCATGGCCGCGACTTCCTTGCCGGTGCCGCTCTCTCCAAGGATGAGGATTGGAATATCCGCCCGCGCAATCAGGACGCATTGGGACTCGATCTCCCGCATCCGTTTGCTGCTTCTCACAAAGGAGGTATTCTCATCCAGCGGGATTTCCACCATGTCGGAGTCGTCCGGCTGCTTGTCCGCTTCCTTGAGGCACTGTTCGAGAGCAAGGTCGATGTCGCTCTTTCTAAATGGCTTGAGGATGACGTCCGTGGCTCCGGCGCGAATCGCCACCACCATCTCCTGCAGCTCGGCGGAGCAAGAAAGCATGAGGATGGGCAGAGACGGCATCCAGGCCCGTATCTTCTTCAGCAGGCCAAGAGCGTTCCCCTCCGTGTCGTCCATGCCGATGTGCCAGTCCATCAGGAGCAGTTCCGTCGCCGGAGACTCCTTCAGGTGCCGGATCAGCTCAGCAGCCTCGGTAAAGAGGCTTACTCTGAACCGGTCGGCGAGAATACCCTGAATGTAATTCAGGACCGCAGGGTCTGCGTCGAGCACTGCCACGTCAGAGCGGCGTTTGCTCTCCTTCTTCGGCGCTCTGCGCAGCTTACTTGCCATTTCTCTTCGTTCCATTCCTTACTGAAAGCGCTGAAAACGCGACCCCAAGGGGCTTGGTTTCACCCCAAATGGGAAACAATCTTCCACTGGAAGATGGTAAATCATTTCGCACTTTGTGCAAAGATTTACACATTTGCAGAGCTGCCAGCACATCCTTGGTTAACCCCTCGCACAACTTTCGAGTCAGAATGGACGGCGATTCGCGGCAGATTCGCCACGATAGGATGAGCCGCTCTCCTGCCATAGGAGCTTCAAGCATACTTCGCTGCTTCGAATCGGAGTCTGGCCCGGCACGCTCGCCGGGGCTGAGTTTGGCCCCGGAATTGCTTCCAGGAAAGAAAGGAAACCCCTCTCAACTGGAGAGAGAATGGCTCGGATACGCGCAACTGAATTCGTCGATATTCGCGATCTGCCTCCGATGAATGTGATCTTCGGGCAGTCGCCGATGATGGCTCTGGCTCGCCAAAAGCTGGATCGAACTGCCGACTCGACTGTCCCGATTCTCTTGCAGGGTGAAAGCGGGACGGGCAAGGACATCATTGCCAAGTTGCTGCATGCGCGGTCCCGTCGATCGAAGTCCGCCTGGGTGAAGGTAACGTGTCCGGCCATTCCGCACTCGCTCATCGAGTCGGAGCTGTTCGGCTACGAAAGAGGAGCCTTCACCGGCGCGTATGGCACTAAGCGCGGCCGCGTGGAACTTGCCCATCTGGGAACCCTGTTTCTGGATGAAGTAGGCAGCCTCGATCTGTCGGTGCAGGCCAAGTTGCTGCAAGTGTTGCAAGACGGCAGCTTCATGCGCGTGGGAGCGCAAGAGGCCCGGCGAGTGAACACGCGCATCGTCTGCGCGGCCAACGGTAACCTCCGCCAGCAGACAGAGGCTGGAACTTTCCGGCTCGACTTGTTCTACCGCATCAACGCCGTGACCATCGATCTGCCGCCGCTGCGCCAACGGGCCGCCGACATACCGGTTCTGATCGACTACTTTCTGGCGCAGCACTCCAAGGGATTTCGTCTCAACCCCAAGCCGCTCTCGCGCGAAGTCATTCGCCTGATGAAGCGCCACAACTGGCCGGGAAACATCCGCCAGCTCGAGAACATGATCAGCAGCTACGTCCTGATCGGCAGCGAGGAGGCCCTGGCGGCGGAGCTGGCTACCTACACCCCGCCGACCTTGATCCCGGAGATCGATCTGGCCCACCCCATCTCGCTCAAGGAGATTACCAAGGCCGCCACGCGAGAACTGGAGCGGGAAATCGTGATGAAGGTGCTGCAAGCCCACGGCCGAAGCCGCCGCAAGACGGCCAAGTGGCTCAATATCAGCTACAGATCGCTACTCTACAAGCTGCAGGAATCGAAGGCCAGTGAGCCGCCAGCCGAGCCGGCGAAGGCCGGGCCTTCGAACACGGCGTCCGACTGATCTCTGCGCGCTGGAGAGAAAAAGGCCGCGAAACCCCGCGCGAGCGGCGTCTCGCGGCGGATCAAGAATGGCCCGCCGCCGAATCCCGGTTTCGCGACCAGTTGCCGTGACGGCAGCTTCCGCGCCGTCCGCCGAAACTCGTTCCCTACAAACACCCCGGCGGCCCGCCGCTACTTTTGCTGCGGTTGGGCCGGGGTTGCCGGGGCAGCCGGAATTGCCGGGGCGGCCGGAGCTGCAGGCTGGGCCGGGGCTGCCGGCGGCGGAGGAGCTGCCGGAGCGGCTGGCGGCGCGGGCTTTGGAGCCGCTGCCGGGGCAGGCGGCGCACCTTGAGCTCCCGGAGCCGCGGGCGCTGCCGAACCAGGCGGCATCGGCGCCGCGCCGGGCGCCGGCGTTGCTGGTGGCGCGCCGGGTTGGGCCGGGGCCGGTGGCGCTCCCGGAGCGCCAGGCATTGGACGAGCACCCATTGGCGGGCGCATCGCTCCCGGCGGCATACCGGGGCGCTGGGGCGGCGGAGGAGGTTCCGTCACATCGACCAGTTCGACATCGAGAATGAGATCGGACCTGGCGGGAATGGCCGGATGGCTGGCATCGCGCGCCGGGATCGCCCGCTCACCCAGTCCCAACTGCCAGGGAATGAAGATGCGGCGCTTCCCGCCGGCCTTCATGCCCTCAAAGCCCAACTCCCATCCCAGAAGTGGACCGCCCTGTCCCATGACCAACCCCGATGGCACGGGATCGCCCTGGAGCGGCTTGCCGTCGCTGCCCATCACCGGCTTGCCGTCTTTATCCTTGAGCGGCGGCCGGGGATGGTCTTCAGTGGCATCGACCTTGTGGCCATCGGCCTTGGCCCACAACGTGTAGTTGTAACTCAGGAACTTCTTGGGTTCAACCGGAGCGCCAGCGCCGATCTTGATCTCCTGGTACTGCAGGGCAACCGTGTAGAGGGTCCTCTTGACGGTTTTGACTGCTGGAATCCCGAGAGCGGGAACCCCGAAAGGCAGCTTGGCGGCGGCGGCCGCAGGCTTGGCAGCGGTCGCGGCGGAGTTGGAGGCACCGGCTGCCGCGGCCTGTGCCGGTGCTGCGGCCGGTTTGGCAGCCGTCGCCGCAGGCTTTGCGGCGGTTGCGGCGGGCTTGGCAGCAGTCGCGGTTGCCGGTTTGGCAGCGGTTGCGGTTGCCGGCTTGGCAGCGGTTGCCGCGGGCTGCCCAGGGGCGGCAGCCGGCTGGGCAGAGGTTTGGGCGCTTGCGGCAGCGGCGGTGGCCGCCATCAACAGAATCAAAGCAGCAATTCTCATGGTTGGACTTGTCTCCAGCTTGGTTCTTCACAAAAGTGTATCAGGCGCAGCGGCGTGGAATCATCTCGCCAGCAGGCCCGCCAGCAGCGCCGTTCTTGGGGCCAGGTGCTCGATCAGGACCGATTCATGGCGGGCGTGCGCACCCTCTCCCACGGCGCCCATGCCGTCCAGCGTGGGAATGCCCAGCGCGGAGGTGAAGTTGCCGTCGGAGGCGCCGCCGGTCGAGGCTTCCTCCAGCGTGAAGCCCAGTTCGGCGGCCAGCGCCCTCGCCTGCCGGTAGAGCCGCACGGTCGCGCGGTTGCGCTCCATCGGCGGGCGGTTGACGCCGCCGGTCACGGTGAGCCGGCAGCGGTTATCGACGGGCTTGAGCGCGGCAAACTTGCGCGCGATGCGCTCGCCGTCCGCTTTGCGGGCAATGCGAACATCTACCTCGGCCCAAGCCTGGGCGGGAATCACATTGGTCTTCGAGCCGCCTCCGGCCAGGCCGACGCTCACCGTCAAACCGCGCTTGAGATCGGTCCAGCCGCTCACCGTCTCCACCACGCGGGCCAGCTCATGAATGGCATTCGCCCCCTTTTCAAAGTCCACGCCGGCATGGGCGGCCACTCCGGTCACGCCGATCCGCCAGGCGCCGACGCCCTTGCGAGCGGTCTTGCAGGCCAGCCCCTGCGCCGGCTCCAGCACGTACACGGCGGCGCACCCGGCCGCCAGCCGCTCGATAACGGGCCGCGACACCGGGCTGCCTTCCTCCTCGTCGCCGGTCAGCAGCAGCACAATCTCCCGGCTCATGAGGCCGGCCTCGGCGAGCATCTCGATGGCGGTGAAGGCCATCGCGACGCCGGCCTTCATATCCAGAGCGCCGGGCCCCCACAGCCGGCCTTCCGCCAGGCGGCAAGGCATGGTCTTGAGCGTTCCGCGCGGCCATACCGTATCCAGATGGCCAAGAAGCAGAATGCGGCGCTGCGCGCTTCGATCCTCTTCCGCAGTCTTGCCGGATCGAGCGGACTTTGGCCCGAAGCGCGCTTCGAGCAGATCGCCAAAGCCGTCCGCCGCGGCGGAGCGGTGCAGCTTCACGCGCCCGCCCAAGCCTCGGGCCTGCGCGGCGGCCAGCGCCATGCAGGCATCCACGGCTGCCTTGTCGTCGGAAGGCGACTCCGCCCGCACCAGTTTCCGGATGAGGCCAAGCAGTGCGGCTTGCTTGCGCCGCGCTCCGGCCAGCAGGGCGCGCATGGGAATGGGCGGATGGTCGGCAGCGTGCATTGGAGACCCTTTCAAGGTCATTCTAGAGTCTGGCCCCTTCGGCTTCTCTCGGGCAGGCTCCGGGGCGCCCGGCCCTCGGGTTTCTTCAGAAGAGCCGG
>JBEKCX010000110.1:0-8144 GCA_050014655.1 Occallatibacter sp.
CAAGGGCGGCGTACGTTATTCGCCCGATGTCACGCTGGACGAGGTGCGGGCGCTGGCCAGTTGGATGACCTGGAAGTGCGCGGTGGTCAATATCCCCTTCGGCGGGGCCAAGGGCGGCGTGATCTGCGATCCCAAGCAGATGAGCCAGGGTGAACTGGAGCGCATGACCCGCCGTTACACAGCCGAGATCATCGACTTCATCGGGCCGGAGAAGGACGTTCTGGCGCCGGACATGAACACCAATGAGCAGACCATGGCCTGGATCATGGACACCTACTCCATGCACATGGGTCACACGGTCACCAGCGTGGTCACCGGCAAGCCGCTGAACATCGGCGGATCGCGCGGCCGGCTGGAGGCCACGGGGCGCGGCGTCACGCTGGCCTGCGATGAGAGCCTGCGCTATCTGAACATGCAGATCGACGGCTGCCGGGTGGTGATTCAGGGATTCGGCAACGTGGGCTCGAACGCCGCCCGCCTGATGATGGAGCGCGGCTACAAGATCGTGGGCATAGCCGAGATGGATGGCGGTCTGGCGAACTCCGGCGGCATCGACATTCACCAGTTGATCGAGTACAAGTACCGCAACGGCACCACTCTGGGATTCCGCGGCGCCGAGGCCATGCCTGCCGATGAGCTGCTGGTTGAGGACTGCGAGATTCTCATTCCCGCGGCCACTGAGAACGTGATTACCAGCCGCAACGCCGACCGCATCCAGGCGCGCATCGTCGTCGAGGGCGCCAACGGCCCCACCACCGCCGTGGCCGATGAGATCCTGGCCGAGAAACGCATCTTCATCGTTCCCGACATCCTGGCCAATGCCGGCGGCGTTACGGCCAGTTACTTCGAGTGGGTGCAGGACCGTCAGGGCTACTTCTGGAAGGAAGCCATCGTCAACGAGCAACTGGAGGCCATCCTGCGCGACAGCTTCGACGACGTGGTGCGCTACGCCGATGCTCACAATGTGAACAACCGCATCGCCGCCTATATGCTGGCCATCGACCGCGTGGCCTTCACCATCAAGCAGCGCGGTATCTACGCGTAATCCCCTCGGGCAGGGAATGGCGGCAGGCGCAGGAGCGGGATGGGTTGAAAGCGCATCCCGTCTTTTTTTCTTGCAGCCGGACCTAACCGGACCCCCGCACCACCCCTCTAATCGATAGAAGTATGAAACCGAAGGAGGACGCAGATGAATCCTGGAAATCCAACCAGTGTCACGCGCAAGGCCATGCTGCTGGTTTGCGCGCTGCTCTTTGCGGCATCCATATTGGCTCAGAGCCCCAACAGCCCACTTCCCGCGGCCTGCGGCCCCGATAACGCAAGTCTTAAAGTGAAGCTGGACTACACCGCGCACGCGCCCGCGCAGCCGGAGCCGGGCAAGGCGCTGGTCTATTTCATCCACGACGCCGGCACAGCCTTCGCTCACCCCGTCGCCTACCCGACTTTGAGGCTGGGCATGGACGGGGCCTGGGTGGGCGCCAACCACGGCGATTCATGGTTCGCCGTCTCCGTGGAGCCGGGCGAGCATCACTTGTGTGCCACCTTGCAGTCCCGTTTCGTTGAACAGCGCATGGAACTCGCGCACTTGCAGGCGGAGGCGGGGAGGGTCTATTACTATCGCACGCGGCTGGTTATGTCGGGGACGGTGGCGTTGCTGGAGCTCGATCCGATTGACAGCGATCAGGCCAAGTATCTGATTGCCTCGCTTCCGCAGAGCGTTTTTCATGCGAACGTCCCAGGCCCCAAAAAGTAGGGCATAGAGGGGTTGCTGAACGCCTCGAGAGAGTCTGTAGGGGCCGGATTTGAGGGTCGTCCATCCCCAAGAGGCTTGAATGGGCTCGAACGAGAAAACCGCGCGCTGGCAGGCAGAGCGCGCAAATCCTTAAAGGAAGCTATGAGAATCGTCCTGACTGTGCTACTCCTTGCCGCATCCACATTCGCCCAGGCCCAGCCTGTCGGCCTGTCGGCAGCCTGCGGTCCCGATGATGTCAGCTTCCATGTGACGCTCGACAAATCCCAACACAAACTAGAGCAACCCGGACCGGGGAAGGCGCTGGCATATTTCTTTCAGGACGAAGCGTGGGCCAAGATCGGGCTCGACGGAGCATGGGTGGGCGCGAACCGGGGCCATTCCTATTTCTCCGTACCCGTGGAACCGGGAGAGCATCACATCTGTGTGAACGCGAGGTCTAAAGATTATCCCACTGAGGTCGCGCATTTATCAGCGGAGGCAGGAAAGGTCTATTACTACCGTGTTCGAGTCCTTGGCATAACCGACGGTTCGTACTTGTTTCTTGGCGCAATAGACAGCGATGAGGCCAAGTATCTGATTGCTTCCTATTCGCTGAGCGTCTCACGTCCCAAGCCGCGAGGCGAGGCGCCGGCACTCCCTCGATGCTGCCTTTTCTAAGGCTTGAGCGGAATTTTGTGAACCCGGCCGGAACGCCTCTCCGTTCCGGCAAATGAGACGATTCGAGCACATCCGCTGCGACGAAAGAATTGCCTGCCGCATCCTATAAGGACGAGAGGATTCGGCACAAAGCGCGGAGGCTCTTCCCCGTTCCGCGCGCATCGGTTGAGAGCGTTCTTCCCTCTTCAAATCCAAAGCGGCTCTTCCCGAACCCACAAGCGGCCCCACGGCCGGCATTGAGAGGAAACTGACCTATGAAGCGTTTGGCATTCGCTACCGGCATTCTGGCGCTCGCGGCTCCCCTGGCCCTGGCGCAAACCTCCACCTGGATCTCCGATCCGGCGCACAGCGAGGTCGACTTCAGCATCACCCATCTGAGCATCTCGAAGGTGCATGGCCGCTTCGGCAAGGTGGCCGCCACCCTCGCCTACAACGAGGCCGATGTGACCAAGTCCACGGTGACGGCTACCATCGGCGTGGCCACCGTCGATACCGGCGTGGAACAGCGCGACACGCACCTCAAGAGCGCGGATTTCTTCGCCGTCGAGAGCTTCCCGACCGCGACATTCACCAGCACCAGCGTGGTGAAGAACGGCAGCAAGCTGACGATTACAGGCGACTTGACCTTGCACGGCGTCACCAAGCCCGTGGTTCTTGAGGCGGAAGGCCCCGTCGGGCCGGTTCCGGGGATGGACCACAAGCCGCACGCCGGGTTCTCGGCCACCACCACCATCAGCCGGTCAGCCTTCGGCATCGGAACCAAATTCCCGGCAGCCATGGTGGGCGACGAGGTCAAGCTGGAGATCGATCTGGACGTCGTGAAGCAGTAAGAATCCGTCCCTCAACCGCGGGGCTGGACGGTGCGGGCTGAACTGGCCCAAAATGTGAAAAGTTCTTCCCGAAGGGCAAATCGATCCGGGAAGATGGGGATTTCCGCAGCTTTCATGGCTCGAAGCCCATTTTTGCCACAAAAGTTGTGCCGCGTCTCCCCAGTCTGACGCAGTTCTCCATCGCTCTGTCCGCCTTTATCTCTGCTATGCTTAAGCGTTTACCTGCACCAGCGGCGAGGCGTCATGCCCGAGCACAGAGGACGCAAGCACCATCAGGACCGGGTGGCGGAGACGCTGCGCCTGGAGATCGGCGCCATGATCGAGGGTGAACTCGTCGATCCGCGCATTCACTTCTGCTACGTGACGGAAGTCTCGCTCAACCCTGGCGGAAGGTCGGCGCGGGTCTACGTGGCGGTCGACAATGCGGTCAAAGACATTGCCCAGGCTGAACTGGATACGATTGCCGGCCTGGAGGCCGCCAAGGGTTACATCCGCTATGAGTTGAAGGAGCGGATGGGTGTGCGCCACGTGCCGGAGCTGAGCTTTCTCGCCGACCGCTCCGGCCGCTTTCAGGCGCGCATCGAACAGTTGATGGACAGATCGCGCAAGCGGCAAAAGGTTTGCGCGGAGCAAGCGCCTCCTCCGGACCAGAGGCCGGGCGCGGAACAGCAGGCGGCCCTGGAGTAGCCGCGCATGAATCTCATCCCCTCGAATTCGGCTCTCTGCGAAGCCCCGGCCACGCCGTGGGAGACCTCTGCCGACGCGCCCGATGCAAGGAACGCCCAACTCCACGGGAATCCGTCCGAAGAGTCGATCCTCGCTATTCTTGAGGTTTTTCGCCGGGGCGAGCGGTTTCTGGTCTGTTCGCATTCCTGGCCCGACGGCGACGCGGTGGGCAGCATGATCGCCATTGGAATGTTCCTGGAGCAGATGGGCAAGCAGGTCGACCTGGTCACCGCCGACCGGATCCCGGCCAACTGCCGCTCCCTGCCCGGAGTCGGCGCCATCCGCACCGAGGTGCGCGTTCATGGCCTCTATGACGCGGCCATTCTGCTCGAATGCGACGGCCTGGCCCGCGCCAAGCTGCCCGGCCTGGAAGACTTGTTCCTCATCAACATCGATCATCACGTGAGCGGCCGCCCCTTCGCCCACCTCAACTGGATCGACCCGGATGCCGCCAGTGTGGGCGAACTGATCTACAGGCTGGTCAAAGCGGCCGGCGGCGCCGTCACCCCGCAGATGGCCACCTGCCTCTATGCCACCGTGCTCACTGACACTGCGGGCTTCTGCTTCGGCGCCATCCAGGCCTCCACATTCGACCTGGCCCGGAACCTGACCCTGGCCGGGGCCGACCCCATCCGCATCGCCCAGGACGTGTGTTTCTCCACATCCACCTCCAAGATGCTTCTGCTGGGCGCGGCGCTGGGCAATCTGAAGCGCGAGGGCCAGTTGGTCTGGCTCTGGGTCACGCAGGAAGATATGGTCCGCACAGGCGCCGGCGACGAGGACTGCGAGGGCATTGTCAACTTTGCCGTCTGCGTCTCCGGCGTGGAGGCCGCGGTGTTCCTGCGCGAACTCCCCGAAGGGCGCATCCGCATGAGCCTGCGCAGCAAGGGCAGGGTGAACGTGGCCGCGATTGCCGGCCGGTTGGGCGGCGGAGGCCACGAGAATCTGGCCGGCTGCACCGTCGAGGGGCCTTTGGATCGCGCGCGCGATGAGATTCTGGCGGAATTGCGCCACGGCCTGGCCTCTTCATCGCTGAGAATGCCCGAAATCCCTTGAGATTCCGCGCCAATCTGTTAGCCTTGTCCCTGTTGAAACTCGAATATCGTTTCCGCGTTTCGCCTCAGCACGGATCGTAACCCGACCGGGTCGGCTCCCTCGATCTCAGTAACCAAGGCCGGCACCGTTCTTTTTGTGCGCGACGCCGTGAGTGTGCCCGCTCAAGGAAGCAACGCATCTGGAGAAGCCCTGGAAGTGGAAACAACTCTGGAACCCTCCGCTCCGGAATCGCCCCAAAATCGGCGCAGACGGCTGCCCCGCTGGGCCACCGTTTGCGAAGCGGCCGTCTTTCTTCTGTTTACCGTCTTCTTCCTTACCTACGGCCTGACGCCGCTGCTGGGCGGCGATGGGTTGGGCCTGGTGGGCGCCGATGAGCCCCGCTATGCGCAGATCGCCCACGAGATGCTGGACCGCTTGGACTCCGCCCACACGTTCAAAAACAAGCTCAGCGCCTGCGTGACTCCTTATCTTTACGGCCGCCCCTGGCTGGAGAAGCCCGCGCTTTACTACTGGCGCGCGATGTTTCTTTTTAAGGATTTCGGCGTCCACGACTGGAGCGCCCGCCTGCCCTCCACGACCTTTGCGTTTATCATGGTCTGCCTTATCTATTGGCACATGCGGCGTTTCCGGCCCGGAGGCCATCTGGATGCCGCCCTCATCACTGTCGCCTGCGCCGGCATCATCAGCTTTGCTCGCGGCGCCTCCACCGATATGCAGATGGCGGCGCCTCTGGCCATTGGGCTGCTCGGCTGGTACGCATGGTATGAGACCGATTCCAAGTTCTGGCTCTACGACATCTACTTCTTCACCGGCCTCGCCACTCTGGCCAAGGGGCCGGTTGCGCCTCTTCTGGCCATCGTCATCATCGCCGCCTTTGCTCTCTTGCGCCGCGAGTGGTCCATCGTTCGCCGCTCCCTCTGGTGGCCGGGAGTGGTCCTCTACTTCGCCATGGTTCTGCCCTGGTTCATCGCCGTCCAGCATCAGAACCCCACCTTCTTCCGCGAGTTCTTTCTCGAGCACAACGTCGAGCGTTTTACCACCGATCACTATCAGCACGTCGAGCCCTTCTGGTATTACCTGGTGGTCGTTTTGCTGGCCATGATGCCCTGGACCGTGATCGCCGTCCGCGCCGTCGCCGACGGCATCCAGACCTCATTCTGCGAGTGGCGCCTGCGCCATTCCTCCAACTGCAAACCCTGCGCCAACCGTCCCGGCGACGCCTTTCCTGAGTTTCTGGTGCTTTGGGCGCTCATTCCCATCGTCTTCTTCTCCTTCTCGAAGTCCAAGCTGCCGGGCTACATTCTGCCCTCTCTTCCTCCCATCGCCATCCTCACCGGAGACTACCTCTTCCGCCGCCGTCAGCCCGGCCTCAACCGCTGGGTGCTTCTGGGCCACGCGGTGCTCTCCGGCATCATGACCATCACCGTGCTGCTGCTCTCCTGGTTTGTGGCCCATGGCGCCAGCCTGCCTCCCGCGCACGCGCTCACTGCCGCGGTGCTGGCCGGCTGCGGTGCCGCGCTGCTGATTCTCATCGTGGTCAACGGCTTCGGCGTGGCAAGGCTCCGGCTGGCCACCACCGCCGTGCTGGCCGTCCTGCTTCTCTTTCTGTATGGCGTGGGGCCTTTCTTCGGCATTCCCGAGGTCGCGGCCACCAAGCGCATCGTTCACCTGCTCGACCGCACTTACTCCGCGCGCCCGCTGGCTGACCGGCTTACTGCCATGGCGCCCGCCGAGAAGACGGTCGCGGTCTTCGGGGTTCGGCGCGATGTGCAGTTTGGCCTTGCCTTCTACCGCAATTCAGAGGTCGTGGACTATGAGCATGCCGCCGTGCCCGCCGGGCAGCACCTGCTGGTGGTGCGGGTGGCCGGCCGTGGCGGCGCCGACCTGGATACCACGGCGGCCCTCGAAGTGTACCTCGAAGGCCGCCATTATGAGCCGCTTTTCACCTGGCCCGAGCAAGGACTGATAGTTTATCTGGTCGGCAGCCGGTAAGCTGATAAGCTGAACATCAGGTTGTACTTGGCTGCAAATCGTGGCAAAGTGGCCAGAGAGCGCAATTCACCGCGCGCCCCCGCTGAGGCCGCATTTGATTCATACTTGAACCACTTTCCAGGGCTGCCGGCCTGCATCCGGGGGAAGAACCATGGCGACGGGCGTTTCCATCGAGATCCTCGACCTGCGGCACTTCGCGGCGCCCATGCTCCGCCCCGTGCTCGAGGCCGAAGGCGAGTTGTGGAAGCAGCGCCTGCACTGGGACTATCGCGCCTCCGCCAAGCTCCTCATGCAGTACCTCGACAGCCACATGCTGCCCGGCTACGCAGCCTTGGAAGCGGGCCAGGTCACCGGTTATGCCTTCTGCGTTTACGAGGAGACCAAGGCCGTCATCGGCGATGTCTTTGCCTTGGACGGCCCTCCAGTTGGCTCCGTCGCGGCTTCTTCCCCGCAGTCCGGCTCTGCCCTCCAAGCTTCCCCCCCCGCCCTGGAAGTCGAGGAGACTCTCCTTCGCCATCTCTTTGAGTTGCTGCAGAACTCGCCCCAGGTCGACCGCGTCGAATCCCAACTGCTTCTGCACCCTTCAGGCACCCACGCCGGGGTCTTTCACGAGGCCGGATTCCAGGTCTTCCGCCGTCTCTTCCTGGTGCAGTCTCTTCAGGGGCTCTGGAGCCAGCCCCGCGTGAACCTGCCCGGCAGCCTCGAACTCCGCCCCTGGCGCGACGAGGATATGGCCTCCGCCAGCCAGCTCATCAACGAAGCCTATCGCGATCATCCTGACGGCGTGATCAACGACCAGTACCGTTCCACCCAGGGATCCCTGCGCTTCCTCCACAATATCGTCCGCTACGCCGGCTGCGGCACATTCTCCCCGCTGGTTTCGTTTGTCATCGTCCACCGCGCCAGCCGCGAGCTGGCGGCCCTAGTGCTCGGCTCCCGTGTGAGCAATGAGAGCGGCCATATTACACAGCTCTGCGTCCATCCCGACTATCGGCGCCGCGGCATGGCCCGCCTGTTGCTCTCCCTGGCCGCCTTCCAGTTCATGCGCCAGGGCGTCAGCGAAATCTCCCTCACCGTCACCGAATCCAACCCCCAGGCCATCGACCTTTATCGCGCCGAGGGTTACACCT
>JBEKCX010000111.1:0-8032 GCA_050014655.1 Occallatibacter sp.
GACTCAGTGCAAATGCCAGGAGGGCATAGGCGGTCACACGTTTCATCGCAGCTCCCGTGACCGAAGCAACTAAATGGACGTCAGTGTTTCAATGGCTGGACGATCCCATCCATCCCAGCCGGCATATCCATATTTCTGGATTTGACTGGCGCCATTGTAGCGGTTCTGAGGAGGAAGCGCAAGACTGACCAAAGTCACACCCAGGCGATCGCACTTGAATTGATGGGGACGCTGGCTCCAGGTCCGTGACCGGGAGAAGATGTTCTATCGAATGAGCGAACGCGGGCCAGGAGGCCCACGTTACAGCCGGCCGGGAGGCCGGCACTACATTTCCAAATGGAACATCTTCATACAGCCAGAGAACTGGCGGAAAAAGCTCGCCGTGGCGACACGCCGCGAGGGTGGGGCACGCAAAGCTTCATTTCTCCGCGGGTCGGCGAAGCCGGTGGACGACTGTTACAAAGCTGTCCTCCCATCGAGTCTTCCACGATTTGGAAAGTCAATACCTCTGCATTCCTGGCTCAAGCTCCAAATGCGATTGCCCTGCCCTGGTTCCCTTCCACTGTCGCATCTGCAGCCCGATTTTTCGCGCCTTGTTGCCGTTCCTGGCAAGCTGGCGCCCTGACCGGGCTCAGAGCGTGTGAATCAGCGCGGAGATCCCATTCCAGGCGATCTGCAATCCGATGCAGGTCAACAGAAACGCCGAGAGCCGCGTCACCACGTTCATGGCCGCGGGTCCCAGCAGCTTGCCGGAGCGGTCGGAGAAGGCGTAACAGATGAACACATAGAGCGCCAACAGCAGCGAGCCGATGATCGCTTCCAGCAGGGCGAGCAGGAGTCTGCCGCCTCCAGGGTGGGGCGCGTTGGCGCCCAGCGTGATGGCGGTGGCGATCGATCCAGGCCCCACCGTGAGGGGCATCGTCAAGGGGTAGAAGGCCTTGTGCAATGGAACGCCCGCGTTGGCGGTGCGATGGATCTCCTTGCGCTCCTCCTCATCCTCGTGTTTCAGCATTGCCCAGCCAACGGAGATCACAACCAGGCCGCCTCCCACCTGCACGATGGGCAGCGAGACTCCGAACAGCGCGAGGACGCGGGAGCCGATCAGGATGGACCCCATCAGCATGAAGAAGCTGTAGAGGGCCACTCTCCAGGCGAGAGTGCGTCTCTGAACCGGCGTGCAGTCGTGCGTGAGGGAGAGAAAGATGGGCGCACCGCCCATCGGGTTGACGATGGGGAAGAGCGCCGTAAAGATGAGAACTATCGCTCTGACAATTTGCGCCATGTGGTTCCTCCAACGCCAGGCAGAGACATCTATTTATCCAGGGCTCCCATGTCGAACCTGCCGAGCAGAAACGGCGTGGAGGTGGGCATCTCCGAAGTGCTTAGCGAGATGGGATAGGGAGCATCGGTTCCGGTGGGAAAGCCCCATATCTTGCCGGTACGCAGGTCCACCACGACCTTGCCGAGTTGCTGCCGCGAGCCGTCCGGCGCGCGCAGCATGTGAACGCCGGGTTCGATGTAGAGGTCGGAGGCGGTTGCGCCGGCGAGGGTGGGTGGCGGGCTCAGATAGGGGCGGAGCGCGATTACAGCGAGAAACAGCGCAATCGCCGTCAAGACGATCTTGGTGTACCTGTCCAGGTTCATGATTCCAGTAGGATACACGAAGCATCACGCCGGCGGGCGGGCCGGTACAAAGGGCGGAGGGGGAAAGAGCGAGAAACTCAGCTCCTCTCGTTGTCTTGTGGCCGCTCGGCTCTTTGGGAGTCCTTCTGGCGCGCTCATATAGATTCCTTCTAAACCCCCAGAAAGCGAGAGAACCGTGTTCAGACCGGCGATCTATGTCTTGAGCATCTGCGCCATCGCCGTTCTGACGGCAGGGACCGCGCAGGCGCAAGGCGCACCTCAGAATCCCCTGGCAGGGAGCACGCAAGTGCGGATTGTACGCGGTTACTCCGGAACCGATCCGCTGCCCAAACCCGATCTGGTGCAGGTCTATGACTTCGTAGTTCCCCCGGAAGCGGTGGCGATGGATGAGTCCGCGGCGGGGCGGATTCATGCCCGGCGTTCGCTGCGGAAAGGAGTCGACGAGACTTCGCCGTATGCGGTTGCCGCTCACGTCCAAGCGGTCTTCTCGCAAGTGCTGGTCAAGGCGCTTCAAAAGGCCCCAATACCGGCCGGCAGAGCCTTGGATGCCGCGCCGGATGTCGCCCGGCGAACCTTGCTTGTCCGGGGAGAGTTCACGAGCGTCGACCAGGGGAATGCGACCAAGCGCGTCATGGTCGGTTTCGGTCGCGGCGCAAGTTCGATTCGCGCCCACGTCACCCTTACGCTCACCGCCGGAGGTGCGCCTGTTCTGGTTTCCGAATTCGAGCTTCGCTCTGCCAGCGGCGTGAAGCCTGGAGCGGTTGCAACCATGGGCGTAGGTTCGCTGGCGGTGGGCGCCGCGGCCGGGGACGCGACGGACAAAAAAGCCACAGTGGATGGGGACGCGTCGCGCCTGGCAAAGGCGGTGGCCAAGCAGATTGCGGGAGTAATGGCCGCTCAGAAGTGGATTCCGTCGCCCGGCAGCGATGAGAGCAATCCACAGTGACGTCGCACTGCCGCTGTCCGCAATGCTCAACGCCGGACGCCAGCCGTGTCTCGCCCGTGCGTCGATGGAATCCATGATTGAAATCGCAGTCGGCGTCAAGGCGGAGGTCGTAATCTGTGTCTGGATTGGAGAGAGCCCCAGTGTCAATTCGTCGCTTTGTGTTTTGGCTTGTTTGCCCCCTTTTCTGTTTGCCAGCCTGCCTCGCCGGCCAATCCCCCAACCAAAACGAGATCAAGGAACTCCGTCAGGAGATGAAGCAGATGCGGCAGGACTATGAGCGCCGCTTGAAGGAGATGGGAGAGCGCCTGAACCGACTGGAGGCTGCGGCGGCGCAGGCCTCGGCGCCGTCAGCCGCAACATCGCCGGCGGCGCCCGTGGCTGCCGAAGCCGGCCAAGCGGCCGCGCCCGCGCCCCCGCAGCAAAGCCGGCGGCAATATGCAGACGAGCTGTTTCGCAACACGACCGAGTCCAGAGATCAGGTTCCGGCCGGCGCGCCGAACCAGGCTCTTCGGGAACGAGCCGAACAGGTACTGCAGAACTTCGTCGATATCTCGGGATACTTTCGCGCCGGGTATGGCCGCGACGGCGAAGGGGGCCCCCAGGTGGCTTTCATGGCCCCCGGAGCCCTGGCCAAAGGACGGCTCGGCAACGAGGCGGAGAACTATGGCGAGCTGATCTTCAGCAAGAACTTCTATCTTCCCGGCGCGTTTTCTCTTCAACCCGCGCGCGATAACGGGACGCCGAGCGATCCCATCGCCCGCTTCCAGGTGCGCCTTTCCATGTACGATCCCTATCAGGCTTATGCGGATGCCACGGCTACGAGTTTTGGATTGGCGGAAGCCTGGGCCTCCATCGGCAACCTGAGCGCCAGCCAGCCGGAGATGAAGTTCTGGGCGGGAAACCGCTTCTACCAGCGCTACGACATCCACATCAACGACTTCTTCCTCTACAACATGAGCGGCGGCGGCGGCGGCGTGGAGGACATCCGCAGCCCCCTGGGCAAGGTGGACGCGGCCTGGATCGGGCAAGGCAGCCAGAGCGGATTCAGCGACACGCCGCAGCCCAATCCCGCGAACCAGGCCGGATTCAGCAAGACGAACCTGGTTCTCGACCTGCACGACACTCCGCTGCCCTTCGGGAAGGGGTTCTTCGGCCTGACCTGGACGCGAGCCACAAGCGGGCTGGATGCCAATGGCATGACAGCTCCCAACACCACCGGCACGGCCTTCACATTCATTCATACGAGCAGCCGTTTCGCCGACGCAAACAGCGTGAACCGGTTCTCGATTCAGTATGGGCGGGAGGCGGCCAAGACATTTACTTCCAGCTTTGAAACCTACGCCACCGCGGCGGGAACCTTCATCCGTCCCGATGCGCACGCTTCCTACCGCTTCCGGATTACCGAAAATCTGATCCTGCAGCCCTCGCCTCACTTCTCTTTCAGCCCGGTGCTGCTGTACCAGTTGACGAACTACAAGCAGTACGGCGGAGTGGAGCGGTGGTACTCGGCCGGCGCCCGCCCGATCGTCCATTTCAATCGCTACGCGAGTTTGGCCTTCGAGCCCTTTGTGGACTGGACCGAGGATGAGAGCGCGCATCAAAGCGGCTATCTGACCAAGGCGACGCTGGCGCCGCAGATCTCGTTGAGCAACTTCTTCATGAGCCGCCCGGTAATTCGCGGCTTCTTTACCTACGCCCACTGGTCCGATGCCTATATGGGGCAGGTTGGCGGGCTGGACTACGCCCATCGCGATCAGGGTTACACTGCGGGCGTGCAGATGGAGACCTGGTGGTAAGCGGGACGCAGGCTCAACGGAAGGAAAGGGAGCGCGAAGCTGCTAGCGGGCGGCGTCGCTTTGCAATGGCTTCTCTTCCCAGCGCACGATCTTGAGATCGAGAACGGCGATGGCATAGAAGACCGGAACCAGCAGCAAGGTGATGAAGGTTGCCGCGGCCAGGCCGCCGATCTGCGCGTAGCAGAGCGGCTGCCAGAGCGGGCCGCCGTGGCTGGCCAGCGGGAATAGCGCGAGGATGGTTGCGCCCACCGTGATCAGCACCGGGCGCAGGCGCTCGATGCCCGCGTCGCAGATGGCCTGCGCGAAAGGCTCGCCCTTTTCGTGCATCTCCTCGATGAAGTCGAAGAGCACGATGATGTGGCTGACAATGACGCCCACCAGGCTGGTGATGCCGAGGAAGGCCATGAAGCCGAAGGGAGTGCCCATCAGAGCCAGCGCAAGCAGCGCGCCCACCACACCGTAGGGCGTGGCCGCGAAGACCAGCAGCGGCTTCAGGGGATTGTTGAACTGCACCAGCAGCGCCGCATAAATGCCCAGCAGGCAGGCGAGAAGCACCATCGAAAGATTGAAAAAGCCGGTGGTCTGCTTGGCCTTTTCTCCGCCGATCTCCATGCGGTAACTGGGGGGCAGGGTGCGCTGGAACTCGGCCAGCTTCTTCTTGACGCTTCCGTAGACCTGCGAGGGAAGGACGCCGGGCTGCGGCCAGGCGTGAACGCCGATCATGCGAAAGTGCTCCTGGCGCCGGATTCGCTCGGTTTGCAGTTCGGTCTGAATGGACGCAACCGACTGCAACGGAACCTTCTGCGTTCCCGATGCGGGATAGACGTAGAGACCGCGCGAATCGGACAACTGCGCGCGCTGGGTGGGAATCAGGCGCGCCACCACGGGAATCTGGTCGTTGCCTTCGCGCAGCGAGGTGACAGTGGTTCCGCTGATGGCCGCCGAGGTGGAATTGGCCACATCGCGGTTGGTCACTCCGGCCATGTTGGCGCGGTCGGGAGAGATGTCGAGGCGCACCGCCGGGCTCTCGGCAAACCAGTCGTTCTGGACGGTCTGAACGCCGGGCGCGGCGCGCAGAATATCCTGCACCTGCCCGGCCAGGCGGCGCAGATTCTGAATGTCGGCGGGCTCGTCGGCCGGGTCGATGTCGGAGACGCTGAAGAGGCGCACCTCGATGGGGAAAGAGACGGGATTGGACTGAAGCTGCTTGACCACCACGAAGGCGCCGGGAATCTCGCGGGAGAGCGCCTCCTGCATGGTGCCGACGACCTCCGGCGTGACGTCCTTGTCGCTCAGCTGAATCAGCACCTGCGCGTAGTTGGATTGCTGCATCTCCGGCGAGACCGAGAACCAGAAGCGCGGTCCGCCTCCGCCGACAAAGCTGGTGAGCCCCTTCAGCAGCGGGCCGGAGGGGTGCGGATGATCGCGCTCGTAGTCGTGCAGCACGCGCAGAATCACCTGTTCCGCCTGGGCGGAGGTGCTGTTGGTCAGCGCCAGCGGCGCGTTGTTCGGGAGCCACACGTCGGCGTAGGACCAGTACTGAACGTCCTCGGGGAAGAACTGGCTCTTCAGGCTCAGTCCGACCAATCCACCCACCAGGAGGAATATCAGGGAAGCTCCAAGCACCTTCCAGCGGTGTTGAATGGCGGCGCTGGCGATGCGGTAGTAGAAGCCGTAGTAGCCGCGCGTGCGGCGCTCCTCGATGGTGGATTCGCGCTTCTTCGGCGGCTGCAGCAGGTAGTAGCCGAGCAGCGGGATGAAGGTCATGGAGACCAGCCGCGAAGAGACCAGAGCCGCCGTCATCACGATGGGCAGGCTACGGAGAAAGTCGCCTGTGTTGCCGGGCAGCATGGCCAGGGGAAGATAGGCCACAATGTTGGTTGCGGTGGCGTAGAGGATGGCGCGGGCGAGCTTGGTCGGGCCGAGCCAGGAGGCGATTATGGGCGGATGGCCCGCGGCCAGATCGCGCTTGATGGCGTCGTTAGCCACCACCGGATCGTCCACCAGAAGGCCCAGGGCAATGATCAGCGAGGCGATGGAGACCTGCTGCAGATCGATGCCCACCATGTGCGCCATGCCGAAGGTCATGGTCAGCGTAATGGGAATCGAGAGCGCCATCAGCAGCGCCGAGCGCCACTCCCAGAAGCCGATCAGGGCCACCAGCACCACCAGGGCGATGGCCTCATAGAGCGCATCCATGAAGAGGTCTACGTTCTCTTTCACCTGTAACGGCTGATCCGAGGTGCGCACCATCCTCAGGTCGGGCGGCAGCAGGCGCTTCACTTCGTCGAGCCGCTTGTCCACGGCGACGCCGAACTTCTGAATCTGCTCTCCGGAGCGCATGAAGACCGCCAGTGTGATGGCGCGGTCGCGGTGCGAGCGACCCTCCTTGTCCACCCAGACGTAGTAATTGAGATAGGTGGCGGGGCTCTGGTAAGAGCGGCTGATGTCTACCAGATCGCGCAGGTAGACCGGAGCACCGTCCGGGGAGCGGCTGACCACGGTATCGCCGATCGAGGGCGCATCCTCGAACTTGCCCGAGGCGTCCAGGCGCACCTGCTCGGTCCCGGTCTCCATTACGCCGCCGGGCAGCGTGATGTTGCGCGCATTCAGCGCCCGCGAGAGATCGGAGACCTGCAGGCCGTAGGCGGCCAGCCGCTCCTGCGAGTAGTTCAGATAGACTGCCTGGGGCTGAACGCCCTTGCGGTCCACGCGCGAAATCTGGGAAACGCCGAGCAGGCTGCGCGAGATCAGGTCGGTGTAGTGGTCCAGCTCGGCGTAGGAGTACTTGGGCCCGGCCACCGCCTGGAGCTTTTCCTCGACCTGGCCCGGATCGCGCACAATAATGAGCGGCCAGACGTCCGGATTGATCTCTGCGGGCTGCATCCGCGTGGCCATGTACTGGCTTGCGTACTCGGCGATCTTTGCGTCGTCGAGCCGCGAGCCGCCGTCGAGTCCAATGAACCCGCTGCCGCTGAACAAGTCTGCGCGCTCCAGTACGCCGTCCCGTTCGGCGCTGCGCTCGAAGACCGCGACCGCCTTTTCGACGCCGCTCCGCGAGGCTCCCAGCGGATAGCAGATGACCAGGCTCACCGCGCTCGGCATTGAGCGGCCGGGAAGCGCGCGCTCCTCGCGGATGGCCTGGGCGATGGCCTGCGCCCGCATCTGTACCTCGATTGCATCCGCGCTGGGACTGGCCACGGTCAGCATCAGCGCGGCCGTGTCTCCGAACTCGCTTTGGAACTGGATGGGACTGGCGCCCTCTGGCAGCCGCCCGTTCAGAACCTGGAGCTTCAGGTTGATGTCGTTGAACTGCTCCCGCGAGTCGCGCATATCGGGAGCCAACTGCAAAGTGACGAAGGAAGCGCCGGGCAGGCAGAGCGACTGAATGCCGAAGTCGTCGGGCGCGGGCGCGTGAATGGTCTTGTTCTGGGCGATCACCTGCTCGATGGGGCGGGTGATGAGCTGCTCCACCTGTTGCGCCGTGGCGCCCGGCCACTGGCAGGCCACCACGGCCACGCGGACGGGAATATCCGGGTCCTTGCGCTGCGGCATGGACAGATAGCCCCAGACGCCCCAAACCGTGCAGGCCACGAGCGCGGCCCAGGCGAGGATGCGATTCTCCACAAAGAACCGGGCCGTGTTG
>JBEKCX010000112.1:0-8029 GCA_050014655.1 Occallatibacter sp.
CCTGAACCTGGAGCCGGACGACAAGGTGGCCGCCGCCGTGATCATCCCGCCCGATGAGCTGAACGGCAACAACCACGACGAACCGGGGCTGTTGCAGTGAGTTGAGGTTTCCCTTTTCTCATCCGCCGCATCCGACTGGAACTGCGCGCCCAGCGAGAATGAAAGGAAGAGTAATGAGCCATCTTAAGTTCACTTGCGCCAATTGCAGTCAGCAAATTCAGATTCCAGAGCATCTGGTGGCAGAGAAGTCGGAATGTCCCTTGTGTAAAGGGGAGATTACTTTACCCAATGGGCGCTCTGATGAGACCCACTACAGAGACGAAAAGTACGAGGCTCTCTGTCAGTGTGGTTCGCTTCTTCCATTTGGCGGCCTCCCAGGAGCAGATCTGAAGTGCCCCACATGCGGTTCTAATGTCTCAGTCAAGTATGTTTCACGTGTTGACGCAAAGAGAGCAAAGGTGGAATCAATTGGGCGGCAATTCGTAGAAAGCATCTTCCGCTACAGTATCCATGGGCTTCGATGGTCGGTCAAGGACCAGCAAGCGCAATATGAGAAGTTCCGCCTATTCGCCAGTGATATTCATTCAAATCATCTCTCCATGAGGGCAAAAACTATCGATATGAACAAGCAGGTGTATTTTGTATGGTTCCTCAACATGGTCGACCAGTATCGCGTGAAGCAAGGCCCCTATAACATTACTCAACAGGAGGGCTTTGCGATGTATTTGTTCAACTGCGTGACCATTCAAACCCCCGAGTTCATCTTCTCACCCGTCGCAGCGCACGCCCTGCGCTTTGTTACACATGACTGTTCGGCGGCGTTCCAAGTCTCCATTAATGATTCTCCTGTGTACTACATACTCCATTTTGCGTCGGCGTTGCACCCATCGAATAAGCCTGGCAAGATCACGGTAATCAGTCCGAACGCAATCTCCTTCCAGTATTGTTTTCGGGTCGAGCTGAAAGAGAAAGATGCAAACGATGCCGAGTGGCGCCTCCTAGATGGTCAATTACTTCCAATAAAGCCCACGTACGCCTACAGGAAACTCTTTATCGATGAAAAGACACTGAGCAAAATACGCGCGGAGCTTGGCGAGAAGGTTGCCGGCATCCTGCGGGCCACCTCTTCTGCTAAGGGCTCGGGCTCCCCTAAGGGCGCCACGTTCTCGCTAGAAGAGATCGAGTCAGAACTTCAGGCTAACGGAATATCTATTACAAGGGATCAGATCCAGAAGGTTTGCGCGAAAACGTCCGGGTGCTTTGTGGTCACGGCGTGCATGGGTAATGAGGATCATCCCTATGTTGTCACAATGCGACAGTTTAGAGATGCGATTCTCTGCGATTCCTTCTTGGGCAGGCAGATATGTAATTTGTACGCTACTGCAGGACCGCCCTTAGCTTCACTCATCGGAAGATCCAACACCCTTCGGAAGTGTGTGGAAATCTTAGTGGTGAGACCTGCTGTATTTATGGCATCATTTGCTCTCGCGAACCATCGTGACTCAGCGGCATCGCATTTAGCGAGGCAATGAAAATTGATATGTCCACGGCTTATCCGATCATAATTCGCAAGGCGGCCCAGGTCTGGCTTTTCAGACCTGAGAGAGCGGCAGATTCCCAATCAGTCAATTTCAGAGCTATGAACCCGCCGGATCGTCTTATCCATCGGCTTGCTCGGATCGTGGACAACTCCGATCTTCGCCCACGCCGCCTGGCTCAACTCAGAGGTTAGAATCAACCGCTCGCTAACGGAGAGACTCCTCCAGTTGCGGACCTTCTCCGCCAGGTGCTCCGGCACGTAGGTGTAATCAAAATCGCTCTCGTCCATGGGCCACGCCTCTAGCCCGCGCGCTACTTGCCGGCCAGCTTTTGCGTGGCGATCATGCCGGCGGCGCCGTCCTTGTCGGCGTCCTTCACCTTGGCCCACAACAGGCGCGCCTGGCTCTGCTTGCCGGTGGCCGCATACAGGTCGGCCAGGTCGAGCTGGGCCACGTTGGCTGAAACCGTCTCCGAGGGCTTGGCGGCAAGTTCGTTGTAGATTGCGATGGCCTGCGCATCACGGCCCGTCTGGTGATAGATTCCCGCCAGCGCCAGCTTGGCCAGGTTGGAGAGATCGCGGCTGCCCCAGTTCCACGCCCCGGCAACCTGGTTCAGCTCCGTCTCCGCGGCGGCGGAATGCCCCAGTTCCTGGTCCGTAACGGCGATGAAGTAGCGCGCCTTGGCGCCCTCGGGCAGCCAGCCGTACTTTTGGGCCACCGCCGCAAACTGGTCGTGGGCGGCCTTCGAGCGCTCGCTCGCAGTGGCATAAATGCCGGTCTGCGGCGGCGCGCCGGGCATGGCCAGGGGTTCGCCGTAGGTGTCCATGGCCGCGCCCAGTGCGCTGTCGGCCGCGGCCGTGCGCATGTTCCAGTACACCAGGGCGCCGATACACAGCGCCAGAGCGGCAACAACGCTGACGGTCCAGCGCAGCACGGTGGAACGGTGATCGCTGACCCAATCGAAGCTGCTGGCGGTGGCCTTGGCAAACTTGTCTTGCTTGAGGGCGTGACGGGTTCGAGTATCCACGGGTTTCTTTTTGTCCTTCTTGCTCTTGTCGTTCTTCTTGTACTGTGACCAAATGACTTCGTACCTTGAGTTCAAGCTGTCCCATGTCCCAAAATCGGGACCTAGGGCACCCAGAGTTGGTACAACTTCATGCGGTCAGAGACCTAGTAGCGGATTGCACGCTAGCCCGCCTCAGTGAAGGCGCAGCCGCCGCAACCCTATCAGTCTATCAGCGCGCCGAGACGCGCGTCCACCGCCGCGGAACCCGCCCGAGCCCTAATGCCCCGGACCTTGCTCCGGCGATCGCAGCGCCCGTATCCGCTCGATGGCGTCATTCAGCCCCGGACGTTCCTTGGTCGGGGACATCCCCTTGTCGATCAGCGATTCAACAAACTCGAGGACCGAAATGTGGTACGCCCCCGCTTCCCGCACAATTGCGTCGAAGACTGTTACTGTGATCTGCATGGTCGGAAGTTCTCCTGCCCGGTTCATCGGCGGGCCGAAGCGCCGGAACAGACCAGATCGGGAAATGGCCCGGCCGCCGGGAGCAGCGTCTTCGCCGCGCCTCTTCCCGGCCCCTTGCTCTCGCCCATCCGGAACGATAGGCTAGAGCCATGTACGAAGACTTCCACGTGGCCGACCGGTGGAGCGGCGAAGACCTCCACTGTTGCTGGAAGGGCACTGTCGTAGCCATTGCCACCCGCCACGCCGACGCTGTGGATGTGCGCTTCGACGTGAACGGCCGGCCGCTGTGGATCGCCCTTCCCTTGGAGGCCTGGGTGGAGCAGAAGCGGCGCACGGGCAAGGTGGTCACCGACCAGATCGCCGCGCAGATCGCCGGCCGCTACCTCAAGCAGTTGATCGAGGAAGGAAACGACTCCCGCCGCGAGATTTACACCATGAGCGTCGCTGAAGTCATCTCCCACCTCGACGCCGTGGTCGCCGAAGCCAAGGCGCAGGGCGCCATGCCGACCCTGCCCGTTATCGCCTGATTTCAGATTCTTGACCCGGAGCGCGGGCCGCGAGCCCAGGGTTCCGTCGCTTGCGGCTCATCCCGCGCCGGAGAAGAAGCCTCTTTTGCCTGCCCCCTCCTTATGTCACAATAGGTTATCTCTTTATTTCCACCTCATTCACACACAAGGAGCTCTGTCCATGGGAAGTCTCTCGAAAGCGGAGGCCGTAGGGGCACTAGCATCTGGGCCCCAAGTTCATGCAAATCAACCAGTTGTTGAACTGATTGAGACCGCGATCAAGCGCGGCGAGGCTCGCTTGGCGGCCAATGGAGCGCTGGTGGCGAACACCGTGCCGCGAACCGGGCGCAGTCCCAAGGACAAGTTCACCGTGGACGATGAGGTCACCCACGCCCTGGTCCACTGGGGAAAGGTGAACCAGCCTTTCTCTACGGAGCGCTTCGACGCCCTGCTGGAGCGGGTTCTGGAGCACATGCGCTCGCGCGAGCTTTTTGTCCAGAACCTCTTCTGCGGCGCGGACCCTGCCTACCGGCTGCCCATCCGCGTCATCAGCGAGTACGCATGGCACGCGCTGTTCGTCCGGCAGCTCTTCGTTCGCCCGGAACCCGCTGAACTGGCGGCACATACGCCTGAGTTCACGGTTGTAGCCGCTCCCGAGTTTCAGGCCGTGCCAGAGCGCGACGGAACCCGTTCCGGGGCCTTCATCCTGGCCGACTTCGCGCGCAAGATCATCCTCATCGGCGGCACCAAGTACGCCGGCGAGATCAAAAAATCCATCTTTGGCGTGATGAACTTCCTGGTTCCCAGCCGCGACGTGCTGCCCATGCACTGTTCGGCCAATGTGGGCGCGGATGGGGTTACGGCTCTCTTCTTCGGCCTCTCCGGCACCGGCAAGACTACGCTCTCCGCCGACCCCGCGCGCCGGCTGATCGGCGACGACGAGCACGGCTGGAGCGCCACCGGCATCTTCAACTTCGAGGGTGGCTGCTACGCCAAGTGCGTTGACCTGAGCGAAGAGAAGGAACCGCAGATTTACCGCGCCATCCGCTTCGGCTCGGTGCTGGAAAACGTGATCCTCGATCCCGCCACCGGAGCCCCGGACTACGCCGACATCCGGCACACGGAGAACACCCGCGCGGCCTATCCCGTGAGCTTCATTGAGAACTCCGTGGTCCCAGGCGTGGGCGGCCACCCGCGCAACGTCTTCTTCCTGGCCGCCGACGCATTCGGCGTCCTGCCGCCCATTGCGCGGCTCACCCCCGAGCAGGCCATGTATCACTTCCTCTCCGGCTATACGGCCAAGCTGGCCGGAACCGAAGCCGGTATGGGCTCGGACCCGGTGCCGGAGTTCTCAGCCTGCTTCGGCGCGCCGTTTTTGCCCTTGGCCCCGCGGGTTTATGCGGAGATGCTGGGCAGGCGCCTCAACCAGCACAAAGCGGCGTGCTGGCTGGTCAACACCGGCTGGTCCGGCGGCAAGTTCGGCGTGGGCAAGCGCATGAGCATCCGGGTTTCCAGGGCGCTGGTTGCCGCGGCGCTCAACGGCCACCTCGACGACGTGGAGTTCGTGACTGAGCCGGCCTTCGGATTGAGCATCCCCGTTAGTTGCCCGGATGTGCCGCCGGAGGTTCTCAATCCGCGCAACGCCTGGGCCGACAAGGTCGCCTACGACCGGCACGCCGCCGACCTGGCCGACCGCTTCGAAGAGAACTTCCACCAGTTCGACGCGCCGGAGGCGGTGCGCGCCGGCGGCCCGCACAGAGGCGCAATCGTATAGAGGTTGCGCCAGATCGCCGATTGAGGTTCGTGGCCTCCCACCCTTTTCGTTCGCCGCGGCGCACGAAAAGGATGGGGCGCCCACGTTTGAGGGAAGGTCAACAATCAGAAGAACTTAGGGTGCGCCATCCGCCGGCTCACTCTTACAGGGCGCTGGCGGCGACTCCCCGCTTGGCGGCCGTAATTCTCCAGGCGATGCGCAGGCCCACGAAAAGAATAACCAGGCCAATGATGCCGAAGACGGGCCTGCGCAACGCAAGGAACGGAGAGGCGATCCCCCAGAGAATGAGCTTGGGCACCATGCTTGCCCAGTCTGTGTTGGGGGCCCCGTACTCGGTGGCGCGGGCGATGAGGATTGGAATCGCGGACAGCGAGATGGCCGCATAGGTTAGCACCACGGCGGTGATCTGATACTTGGGTCCCCCCACTCCCTTCGAGCCGAACTTAACGGCTGAGCCAACCAGCAGGCCCACGGCCAGCGCAACGTATCCGACGTAGAAGTGGGTAACGATGGTGAAGGTGGCATAAAAGGCCAGCCCCACCAACGCGGCGCCGATGCCGAGCACGAGGCTCAGCACAAAGGATCCGTCTCCGCCGGAGGACTGGCCCGCGTCTGCTGTAACAGCGCCGACCGTGCCTGTGCCAACCGTGACGGCAACAGCCGCGTCTGCGGCAGCGGGGGCAGCACTAATCGTGCCGGATCCGACCGTACCGGCATTGCCCGCAACGGACCCAACCGTGCCGGCGCCAGCCGCGCTCGCTGCAGCTGCGCTGGCCCCAGCCGCGCTGGCAGCCGCCTTGCTAGCCGCACGGGCAGCTATCCTTGCTGCGCAGTTGCCGCAAGCCAAGTTGGGGCCGACGCGGTAACGCTTGCCGATGATCATGGTGCAGCAGTAGTAGCAGACCCTGGTGGCCTTTTGATCTTCCTTGCTGGCGAGCGTAATCCGCGGAATGCCCTGCGGCGCGGGAGCGCCCGCGAGTCCGGTGGTCGAATTGTATTCTTCTGGCATGTTGTGCCGGATTATAGCACCGGGCGAGGGTGAATTGGATAGCTTTGCCCATTGGGCGCATGACCAGCGCTGATAGGGCGGGGCAGCGGGGGTTGAGCATTTTCCAATGCTTCTGCGTCTGGTGGTCTATGAGCGCCTGCCAGGCAGTATTCTCAGGTTGGATGGAGATTCCAGAGAGCGCTGTGCGGGACGGAGCTGGGCAGATGGCGGAAGAGGAGGCGCTGGCGGCGCTGGTGAGCCAGTACGCCGGGACGCTCTACCGCGTAGCCTTCTCGGTGCTGCGCAACCCCGCCGACGCCGAAGACGCCGTGCAGGAGGCGTTTCTGAGGGTGCTGCGCCATCGGGAGACGCTCAAGCAGGTGCGGGACCGGCGGGTGTGGCTGATCCGCATCGTGTGGAACATTGTGCTGGACCGCAAGCGGCGCGCGAAGACCAGGCCGGAGACCGACGACGTGACGGAGCTGGCGCGGGTTTTGCCGTCGGATGGACTGAGCGCCGAGGAGATGGCGGCGGCGGCCCAGCGCCACGCGCACGTGCTGGCCTGCGTGGAGCGGCTGCCGGCCAAGGAGCGCGAGGTGCTGATGCTTTCAGCCTTTGAGGAGTTGAACAGCGTGGAGATCGCTTCGGTGCTGGAGATCAGCGAGTCGAGCGTGCGCTCGCGGCTGTTCAGGGCGCGGAACCTGATGGCCGGGCTGCTGGAGCACACGAGGAGTTTGCGGTGAATCGCGCGGCAGGGGCCGGTGGTCCGCGGTCAGTGGCCGGATGCTCGGCCAGGCAAGGAGATTGCGATGAACGATCCGAGTGAAAAGGGCTTTTTGAGGGATGCGGCTTGCGGCGGCGGACTTGGCGAGGCGGAAGCCACGCTGCGGCTGATCGCCGGCCTGCCCGCGCCCCAGGGACTGGAAGAGCGGGTTCAAGCCCGGCTGGCTGCCGGGCCGCGGAGGGGCCGCATTCTGGCGTGGCCCGCGGCGCTCAGGATCGAGAACGGCTGGATACGCGCGGCGGCTGCCGCGGCGATTGTGTTTGCGGTTGCCGGCGGGGGATGGGGAGTGTATTCGCGGGTGCAGCGGCCGCAGCCGGCCCGGGTCATCGTTTTGGCGCCGCGCGGGCCGGCGCAAGGCGGCTTTTCGAGCGCCGGGGCGGTGCGCACGCCGCAAACGCTCAATGGGCCGGTGGTGACGCATCCGGCCACGGCACAGCCGGCAACGGGCAAGGCTCCCGCGCAGGGCGCGCAGAAGCCGGTTCGCCGCGCGCGGCCGGCCGCCAGCAAGGCCAGAGATCAGGCCGCAGCTCCGCCGGCAAAGTAGAGCGCGTTTCAAACGCTGCTGGCGAAGCGTTTCAATAATCCCGCGCTAGTGTTCTGAGTCGGAAGTTCTTTGCGTTCTTCAGGAGACGAAACGCAGGTCCTTCGACTCCGTTTGGCGCACAAAACGCGCCAAACTCCGCTCAGGATGACAACTATATCATAAATAACTATAAATAAACAACATATTGTGTTATCATATTCTATACAAAGCCTGCACAGCTACGAAGAATCAACGACTTGCACGGAAAATCTGCACGGAAACTGCACAGAACGGAATAAACAGCAGGAGGCAACATGGCGTTTCTTACCGAGAAAGAGGAACTGAAACCCGGCCTGATTCTCTTCCGGCGCGGCGACGTGGGGCACCGGATGTGGTATTGCCGCATGAAGATGCCGAAGGCCGACCGCTATAAGACGGTTTCGCT
>JBEKCX010000113.1:0-8007 GCA_050014655.1 Occallatibacter sp.
GCCCGGAAAGGGCGCTGACCGACCTGCTGGCGCAGGAAAGATCGATCGCGTCCAGGGTTCCGGCAACGTCCAAATCTCTGCCCAATTGACGGCCGCACAATGGCCCTCCGTTGGGGCATGGCTTTGAAAGTCCGCCGCGGCGGGAGCGAGTTTTCCAGATCCCACTCTTGCTTGGTCTGGTCCCTGCCTGCGCGCCGGCACATCCGTTCGTATCGCTGGAATGCTAGCCTTGAACTGAGGTACTTTCTCAGCCGGCATCTTGGCGAAGTGCCCAGGAGGCCTGAATCGTTTGGCTGCCCCTCCCCCACAGCGTCTGGAACCGCGCAACCTTGTCCGGCCCCGCCGCGCGGAGGTCAAGCCGGTCCACGCCCACCGCCGGCGCAAACTCGCCGCCAAGGTCGCGCTCGCCACGCTGTTCTTTCTGGCGATTGTAACCGGTTCGCTGGCCGGGCTCACCCTGGTTTACTCCGTCGATTTGCCGCAGATCGCCGATCTCGAGCGTTACCGCCCCAACACCACCACCGATCTTTATGACCGCAAGGGCCGCATCATCGGCTCCTTTGCCCTGGAGCACCGCGAGGTGGTCGGCTACAACGACTTTGCCCCCGTCCTGCGCCAGGCCGTCATCTCCATTGAAGACAAGAGCTTCGAGTCCCATTGGGGCATCAATGTCTTTCGCGTCGTGGGAGCCGTCTGGTACGACCTGCGCTACCACGGCCGGGTTCAGGGCGCCTCGACGCTTACCATGCAGTTGGCCCGCAACCTCTTCCTCTCCTCCGAGCGCACCGCCGCGCGCAAGCTCCAGGAGGCCTATCTGGCCATCGAGATCGAGCGCAGCTTCACCAAGGAGCAGATCTTCACCCTCTACGGCAACCAGATCTACCTCGGCCACGGAATGTATGGCTTCGAGGCTGCCTCCGAGTTCTACTTCTCCAAGCACGCCCGCGACCTCAACCTGACCGAAGCGGCTCTGCTCGCAGGCCTGCCCAAGGCCCCCGTCGCCTTTTCGCCCCTGATCAATCCCGACAAGGCTCTGCGCCGCCGCAACCTGGTCCTCACCGAGATGGAGGACGACCACACCATCACCCACGCCCAGGCCGAAGAAGCTCGCGATGCCCCGCTCGGCCTCCACACCGCCCAGCCGGAGATGTCCGCCGCTCCCTGGTTCCAAGAGGAGGTGCGCCAGGAGCTGGAAAAGCGCTTCGGCACAGAGGAGGTCCACGAGGCCGGCCTGAAGGTGGAGACCACCCTCGACCTCGACCTGCAGCAGACCGCCAACCGCGCCGTTCTCGACGGCCTTGCGACCTACGAGCGCCGCCACGGCTGGGTTGGTCACGAAGGCCCCGGCAAATTGGAAAACGTTCTCGCCGCGGGCATTGCGCTCGACGACTACAGGCATCCCGACTGGGCCGTCAAGTCCAATCCCGGCGACTATGTCCACGCCCTCGTCACCCGCACCATGCCTCTCGAGATTCACGCCCGCGTCGGCCCCGATCAAATCCTCCTCTTTCCCGAGGACTGGGCCTGGACCGGCCAGCGCTATGCCGACGCCCTCGTCAAGCCGGGCGACATCATCTACGTCCGCCTGGGCGACGCCATGGAGGGCAAGGCCCGCCGCGCCATCCTGGAGCAGGACTCCGGCGCACAAGGCTCCCTGTTGCTCATGGACAACACCACTGGCGACGTGCTGGCCATGGTCGGCGGCCGCGACTTCGCGCTCTCCCAGTTCAACCGCGCCACCCAGTCCGAGCGCCAGACCGGCTCCAGCTTCAAGCCCTACGTCTACACCGCCGCCGTCGAGGACGGCGCCCTGCCCGACGACACCATCGTCGACGGCCCCGTCAGCTTCAACGGCTACACCCCCCACAACTACGAGAATGACTACAAGGGCACCATGACCCTCCTCAGCGCCTTCGCCGAGTCGCGCAACATCCCCGCCCTCAAGCTGGCCGCCCGCGTCGGCATTCACAAGGTCATCGACGTGGCCCACCGCTTCGGCGTCACCACCAACATTCCCGCCTATCTGCCCATCGCCATCGGCGCCGTCGAAATCACCCTCCAGGAGCAGGTCGCCTCCTACTCCGTCTTCCCCAACGACGGCCTGCGCGTCAACCCCCGCCTCATCCGCAAGGTCTCCAACGCAGACGGCATGACCCTCTGGGAAGACACGCCCGAAGTGAACGAGGTCATCAGCCAGCAGACGGCGCGCACCATGATGATCTTTCTCCGCGCCGTCACCCAGTACGGCACCGGCGCCGCCGCCGCCCAGCTCAAGCACCCCCTGGGCGGCAAGACCGGCACCACCAGCGACTACACCGACGCCTGGTTCCTCGGCTTCTCCCCCTCCGTCACCTGCGGCGTCTGGGTGGGCTTCGACAGCCGCCAGTCCCTGGGCGAAAAGGAGACCGGTGCCAAGGCCGCCCTGCCCATCTGGATGAACGTGATGCGCGCCGCCATCGCCGGCAAGGACGACGAGCAGTTCATCGGCGACCAGGAAGCCCCCGCAAACGGGAAGAACCCGCCGCCCCAAACCGCCCAGTCCTCGCAAACCGCCCCGTCGCCCGCCAAACCGCCCACAAATCCGTCAGGGAACGGGATCGGCGCACCACCGGCCACCAGGCAGTCAGGAAAGCCCTTGCCGCAGCCGCCTGCGCAGCCGGCGGGGCCGGTTCCAGCCGCCAAGCCCCCGGCTCAGCCCGCCGCTAAGCCAGCCGCTCCGCCCGTCGCCAAACCGCCTGCAACCAATCCGCCTGTCAAGCCCGCTCGCCGCGGCGAGCCCGCGCCGTAGGCGGTCGCCGCGGCGACTTGTTAGCCCCGCGCTTCAGCGTGGGGTTGGGTTGGCGAACAAACCATCCATTCGGAGTCCCATAGAGGACGGCGCTTATGCCTTAACAGCCGCGACGGGATTCGTGCGCCGGGAAGCGGATTCTTCAAGTTCTTTGCGCGGCTGACCGATAAGCAGTAATGAAAGGTAAGCATGGCGACGCAGCTGATGCCGTCGAACACTCCCTCGGTTGCGTTGCCGGAGCCGGCGGATGCCCTGCGTCCGGAGACGGTGGATGCCCTGCGTTACGTGGCGCGGCAGCCGATCATGGACCTGCGCGGCAGGGTGCATGGATACGAACTGCTCTTCCGGGCCGGGCCGGAGGCGGCCTTTCGCGGCGATGGCGACCTGGCCACGCGCACCATGCTGGACAATACGGTGATCTTCGGCCTGGAGCGGCTGGCGGGCGGGTTGCCGGCCTTTGTCAACTGCACGCGGGAGTCGCTGACCGAGAATCTGGTGCATGTGCTGCCGGCCAGCATGACGGTTCTGGAGATACTGGAGAACCTGGAGCCGACGCCCGCCCTGGTTGACGCCTGCCGCAAACTGAAGGCCTACGGTTTCCGGCTGGCGCTGGACGATTTCACCTTCAAGCCGAAGTGGGGGCCGCTGGTGGAGCTGGCCGACTACATCAAGTTGGATTTTGCCGTCTCCGGACCCAAGGAGCGGGAGAGCATTCTGAAGCGGCTGCGGGCGGTCACGGTGGCGCTGGTCGCCGAGAAGGTGGAGACGCAGGAGGACTTCAAGCAAGCCCGGGCCGAGGGCTTCACGCTCTTTCAGGGGTATTACTTCTGCCGGCCTGTGCTGATGGAGAACCGCAAGGTTCCCGCTCACCGGCTCTCTCGGATCGAGATTCTACAACTCCTTAAGAATGAGTCGATAGAGCTGCATAAATTGACGCACCTCTTGAAGCGTGACGCCGCCCTGACCTACCGTCTGCTGCGGGTGGTCAACTCCCCCATGTGCGCCATCCGCCAGGAGGTGAACTCGATCCAGTCGGCGCTGCTGGCGGTGGGTGAGGAGGCCTTCCGGCGGATTCTCACCCTGGCTATCACCAGCGAACTGTGTTCCGATCAGCCGGCCGAGGTGTTGCGCATGGCCTTTGTGCGCGGGCGATTCTGCGAACTGGCCGCGCCGCTCTGCTCGCTCGACCCAACCGAGCAGTATCTGCTGGGGATGCTGAGCCTGTTGCCGGCCATGCTGCGCCGGCCCATGGAAGAACTGACTCCGGCGCTGCCGCTGCGCGATGAGATCCGCCGCGCGCTGGAGGGCATCGCCAATCCGGAGCGCAGCTTGCTGCGATGGGCCGAGTGCCATGAGTACGCCGATTGGGATGGGTGCGACGCGATCGTTCAGGCTAGCGCCATGGACGAAGCCCTGGTCGCCGGCTGTTATGCCGAGGCGGTCGAGTGGGCTGAGGACGCGATTCGTTTTGTTGCCTGAACCGGGACCGCTTCCCATCTCCAAGCGAATGGGTGCCCCACCTTCGCCGCGTTCTTGTCATTGCGGCTAGGGTGGGAACCAAGCTATTTGGGCTGCGGCGTAGGCGCGGCATCGCGGGGAACGGCGGGCGGCGGACCCTGCGCTCCCATGGCGTTGACCGCGGTGGCCAGAAAGATTCCATCCTTGACGGTGCCCTCGACGCGCACGGTGTCGCCCACCTGGATGTCGCCCAGAGTGATCGGCTCGCGGCGCTTGCGGAAGGTGGTGTTCTCGTCGGCCGCAAAAAAGTGGGCGGCGTTGTCGATCCCGCCCATGATGGTGACCTTGACGCCGTCGATGGCCGTGACCTTGCCCATGAGCCAGGTCTTGCCGTAGTTGGCCTGCATCTCGCGCATCTCTTTGGCGCGCTCGGGGTCGATCTGCACGACCACCGTCGCGCCCACCGACTTGGCCGCGGCGTCGATCTCGCCGATGGCGGCAATCGCGTCGCCCACCTTGATTGCGGTGGGTTTGAGCATCTGCGGGGGATTGCCGCCGCCCTCTCCGCCCTGTCCGCGCTCGCGCATTCCCGCCCCCTGCTTCAGGATGCGCGTGTTGACGCTGAAGTGGACGACATAAGTTTCACCGGCGTCGGTCTTGATGGTGTAACGGTCGGCGGCCGCCTCGGTGACGGTTCCAGTGAGGCCGCGGCCCATCATGCCGCCTCCGCCCCAGCCGCCTCGGCCGCCTCCGCGCTGGCCCTGACCGCCTGGGCCTTGAGATGGCGCTGGGGGTTGGCCGGCGGGTGGAGCGGTGGGCGCATCCTGAGCGAAGGCGCAGACGGCGAGGGTGACAGCAAAGACGACTGCGGACAAGAAGCGAGCTTTCATGGCAACTCCAGGTTGGGCAACTGCAAGGGGCGATAAGCCAGCCCCTGAACCATAGACGCAGGAAACGCCGCGAAAGACGACCAGGTCTCTGACCGCTCTTTCTTGTACCAATGTGGGTGCCCCACCTTCGCGGCGTCTCTGTTTTTGCCGCTAGGGTGGGAGGGACAAAATCACACGGTCAGAGACCTAGCGGCCGCCCGCGGGTTGTTGCGGTCGCAAGGAGCCGGCAAAGCGCCCCGCGCTTGTGTGTGAAAGACGCAGCCCTACTGCGGCGTCGCCGAGTCGGTGAGAATCCGCGTCGTCGAGGCAAAGCGATGGTAGCTGGTGAATCGGGTCTCGTTCAGCCACATGGTCGGGTCATCTCCGCCCGTGGATCGAGCGTCGCTAGCCGCCGAGGAGAGGGCCAGGCTGCGCACCGGGCAAGTGAACTGCTTGTCGCCGATCTGGACCTGGTCGTATTGCACCAGAATGTCGGCCCGCGTGAAAGCGGTGATATCCTTCGGGTCTGCTTGAATGGTGATGCGGAGAATGGTTCCGCTGGCCGGGTCCAGCCAGAGATAGCCGTGGTAGCCGGGTCTGTTGCGGGTGATCTCGGCTTTGTTTGAACCGACCGCGCCCGGTTGTATTCGGATGCCGGCGATGCCCCTGTTGCCGACGGAGGGCGTAGCCACGCCCTCCAGAGTCGGCGGCGGCGGCAGATGCGAGCCGATAACCTCGAAATGGGAGGCCGACTTGGGCACCGAATACTGAAAGACCGCCAGCGGGCCCGCTTCGGTCTCTTCCCAGTGGCTCCAGCTCAACTTGCCGCTTGCGGCGTCGCCGAGAACCATGCCCAGCGTGGACCCGAACTCGCCCCTGGTAATCAGTCCGGTCTGCTTATACCAGACAGCGCCGCCCCCGGCGACCGGCTGATTCTCCTGCTCCTCGCGGATGGAGGTTTCGCGGCTCGAAGTGTCCACCAGGTGCAGCCCCGCGCGCACCGGCCAGGCGTCTTTCTTGAGCGCCACGGGGCTGTCGTCGTAGCGGTTGGTGATCCGGTTGGCGAGAAAGTTGGGCAGGCGGACCAGCGACTGCGCCACGTAGCTTCGCGCCGCCTGGAGCATCCGCTGCTGAGTGGCGTCGTCGGGAGCGGCTGTGGCGGCGAGCTCGCTCGCCGGAGGCTGCAGAAACTCC
Source organism: Occallatibacter sp. (assembly GCA_050014655.1). Lineage (GTDB taxonomy): Bacteria > Acidobacteriota > Terriglobia > Terriglobales > Acidobacteriaceae > Telmatobacter. The sequence goes on from JBEKCX010000113.1 coordinate 6,310, forward strand.
GACTGATCGCCAAGCAGCTTCAGGGCCAGTTCCGCTTGGGGGCCCAAACCCAGCTTTTCGTGGAGCCGGTCCAGCGTGGCCCTGGTGAGCCGTTCTGAAAGCTCCGTCTCGCCGATCAGGCGAACGATTTCCAGGTCCGGCTTGTGCGCGGCGCTGGCCGCGGTCAGCGCCTGCTCCAGTTGCGCAACGGTTACCCGCCTTGCCGCCCACCCAGGGAGCGCCATCGCCGCTAAAGCCGCGAGAAGAATCAACCGCCGCATTGCCGCCCTTCTCCGTCCCCCGCTCGTCCTGGATCAGCCGGCAGACGCCAACCGGCGTTTCCACGGCCTGTTCCTGTGGGCTCACAGTCGAGCAGGGTCACTGCCGCAAGCGTAGTGAGAAATGCGCCGGGCTGCAATACTCATTTTGGGCAATCCCGCCTCGCAGGCGGCCCGGGACCCATTGATTCCACGAACCCAAGACAGGGTGTCCTTGGTCGCTCGCTTTTGGGGGACCTGGGAAAACTCAGGCCTCAGCCGGCCTTCTCCGCGTAGCGCAGATGTTCCGGCAGCCGATGACCTCTCCGGCTCGCGGTCCATTCCGATTCGATCTCCACAGTCCCAACTTCTCCCGTCGCATAGTGCCGGAAGCTGGACCATTGCCATTGCTCCGGCTTCTCGACCAATCCCCTCTTCACCGGATTGCGGTGCATGTACCTCAACTTCTCCACCCGCTTCTCCTCGTTATGCACGTTGAAATCGTAGTACCGCGCCTGCCAGAACGGGCGTTCCCGGCTTCGTAATGCAACCGAGAGCTTGATCGATTTGATTGCCCGGTCAAGACTGGAGCGCGCCGCTTCGTTCACCAGAAGATGAATGTGCTCCGGCATCGCAACGTAGCCGGCCACAACGAATCTGTACTTCTTGCGGATTCTCTCCAGCGCGTCCTCAAAAAGATTCCGGGCTTGAGGCGTGCCGAGATAGGGGAGACGGCGGTAACAACTGAAGGTGAGAAAATGCATATCACCGCAGTGCTGGTATCGAACGAGCCTCTCCGTCATGAATCGAAGAATACACCGGCAGTCCATCCTAGGTCCCTCCGCCGCGGCGGACGAGGGACCTGGGGCACCCAGTCTTGGCTCATTTACCTCGATGGGGACCTGCGCCACCCGCCTATGCACGTTGAAGTCGTAATACCGCCGCTGCCAGAACCGAACCTCTCCGCGCTGCTTCAGTTTGCGCGGTGTCTGCTGTTTCAACACCTGAATCGCAACCGACAGCGACGACCGGTGCGGCTCCCCGACCAGCAGGTGAACGTGCTCCGGCATCAAAACATACCCGGCCGCCACGAAGCCATACCGTCTGCGCACTGCGTCAAGTTCATGTTCGAAGACGCCGTAGGCTCCCTCACGCGTCAACAGCCCCAGCCTGCGATAACAACTGAAGGTCAGAAAGTGAAAACATCCGCACTGCTGGTAACGGACAAGTTTCGCCATGACAAAAGAATTCTACACCCGGTCCCACGGTCGAGGTTCGCGGTAACCCACCCTTCCGCAAAGAACGCGGAAGGATGGGCCACCCTCATTCGCGGGTTATTAAGGGTGCGCCACCCGCCACTTAAACCCTTGTCCGAATTTGCGCTACCGGCTCTGAGATTAGGGTGCGCCACCCGCCAGCCATTGCGCCGTATCTCGCGGGTGATGGTGGATCTGGCCCGCTT
>JBEKCX010000114.1:0-8004 GCA_050014655.1 Occallatibacter sp.
GTGCCGGGCTTCCTTACCCTGGACGGTACGAACAATGTAGGCGCCGAGTTCCGCATCGCTTGCCCCGGCCCGCAATCGCCCATAAAGGTCGTGTTCCACCTGGGAGAAGAGGCAGGTGCGGATCTTGCCGTCGGAGGTGAGCCTGACCCGGCTGCATGCGCCGCAGAAGGCCTGGCTGACGGGCGCAATGATGCCGATCTCGCCAATTCCATCGCTAAAGGTGTAGCGCCGCGCCGTCTCGCTCAGCTCGCGCGGCGGCAGTTCGACCAGCGGCAAAATGCGGCCGATGCGGGCTACGATCTCAGTGAGCGGCACAACCATCTCCGGCGACCACAGGCGATCCTCCTCCAGGGGCATGAACTCGATGAAGCGCACCACCACGGCCTCATCGCGCGCAAATTGGGCGAAGGCCTCGATCTGGCCGTCGTTGAAGCCGCGCAGCAGAACGCAGTTGATCTTGAGGGGCGCGAGCCCGGCCGCGCGCGCCGCGCGAATGCCCGCGAGCACCGCCTGAAAGCTGCCCGGAACGCGCGTGATCCGCTCGAAGGTGGGCGCATCCACGGCGTCCATGCTCACCGTTACGCGGCGCAGGCCGGCGTTCTTGAGCGGCGCGGCCAGGCCGTTCAGCAGGTGGCCGTTGGTGGTCAGCGCCAGGTCCAGCGGCTCACCGGCGGGGGTGCGCAGGCGGGCCAGCTCCCTTACCAGGTCGAGCAGGCCGCGGCGCAGCAGCGGCTCGCCGCCCGTAAGGCGCACCTTCTCAATGCCCAGATCGACGAAGAGCTTGATCAGGCGCAGGTACTCATCGACGCTGAGTTCGGGATACTGCGCTCCGATTTCGCCCGTGCGGCAGTAGACACATTTGTAGTTACATCTGTCGGTAATTGAGACGCGCAGGTCGTGAATCACCCGGCCCAGGCTGTCGGTGAGCCGCAGGGTGGGCGTTGCAGCGGGCGAGATAATCGGGGAAGCAGCAACCATGAGCAACTAAAACCTGTCCAAATGCTTCATCTCACGTGAAGGGTACGGGCTTTAGCCCGTACATAAAGCCAGCAAAATCAACGCGGACCTTAGCCCCTGCGGTACGGTTCTCGGGAATTTCGGCCAAATTCGGGACTTCTTCCGCAACCTCTTAAGTCGCATCGGGCTTCTGTTCGAGATTGGGCATGCCTCTGAAGATCTCGAAGATCACCCCGAGATCGCGGTCCGTGCCTAGGTATGCAACCCTGACGCCTTCGAACTCGCCGCTTAGAACCACATCAATGCCTCGTTTGGTCTCCGTCGCCAGCATCTCGTCGAAGCTCTGTGCAGCAACGGCGACATGGTGCACGCCCCCGCCTTTCTCGGCAAGGAAACGCGCATAGATGCTCTCTTCATCGAGCGGCTCGATCAGTTCCCACTGTAGCTGGCCGACCATAGCAACTGCCAGGCGCCAGGAGCGCTTGACCGGCTGGCCATACTCGTACAGATCTTTCGCGTTGAATTCGTAGATCTTCCACGGACCAATCCCGTACTCGTCGACGTATTTCCGCATGGTAGCGGCCAAGTCGCGCACCACGATCCCGATTTGCGTCGTTTTGGTGAAGACAGGGTCGCGCATCGTCGCACCTCCTGCGCCCAATTTATTCTCGCGGGTGGGGGCGGGAGAGCACCTCAGTCCAGCCGCGGCGTCCCCTTGCGCAGCAAAAAGCCGGCAACGCCGAAGACCGCAATGATCCCAAGAACCAGACCGAAGTAGTAAGCGATGGGGCGCACCCAGCCGGGAGAGTAGGTGAGATCCTGGCCCACCCATAGGAGCAAAAAGGTGGCAAGCACCGCAAACTGGCCGGCAATCACCAGCAAGGTGTGACCCAGCTCGCGCCGCCTGTCCAGCGCCTCCACCTGGTCGGGGGTCAGGTTGCGCTCTTCGGGGGGAAGAAGTGGATTTGCCATGATTCTCTCCTGCCGCGCCGCACCATCGCTCGATGGCCTCCGCGCTTGGCCTCTCACAGATTCGATTCAATCACAGGCCGCGGGGATGCACCAGAGATCGCCAGCGCGCCCCGGCTGCCGAGGCGCTCCCCAGCGCAGGCCGGGCCATTACTTGGGCGGATAGCCGACCGATTGCGCGTAGAGCGCATGTTTTTCCGCGGGCAGATTCAGGGCTCCGGCCGCATCCGGCCCGTGGAAGGCATAAAACCAGGCGTTCAGCCCCTCCGAGGCCGCGAAGAGATAAACGTTTTGCCCGATGAATCCAACGTCCACCTGGGCGGAGCCGTCGTTGACGGCGGCCACATAAACGATGGTGACGGCCGCGTGGGCAGCGGGCGCGGTGCCGATCTTGGCGCGCAGATCGCCAGCGACGACCGGGCGCAGCAGGTTCTGTTCGGCCTGGTAGACGTAGACTCCATCGGCCAAAACCACGTCGAGCTCGATGTCCTGGCTGTTCATGGCCGAGGGCGCCGTCCGGCCCAGGCCAGGCTTGACCTCGCGCGAGCGGTTCACGCCAAAGGCCGCCCAAAGCAGGTTCGAGAGCGTCTGCAGCGGCAGCGGCTTATCCAGAAAGGCGCGCGTCGTCCTGCGCTGGGCCAGAGCCTGCATCAGCGGCATGCCGGCGGTGATCTCCGGCTTCGGAAGCTGGATCGCCTTCAGCTCGGCGGCTGCGACTGACGCAGCGCCCTGAGCGCGACAGGCCGCAAGCGGCGCGCCCAGCGCCAGCGTGATAAGCGCAGGCAGGACGACCGATCGCAGGATCGGGCTGCGGGCTGGAATGTGCATGATTCCTCCTCGAAGAACGCGGCTGGGCACGCCTGCCTCCAGCGGCGTGCGAAACGGGAAAAGAAGCGACTGTAATACAGCTCGTCTGACGAATCGCGGACTCACCCGGCCGGAGGGCGCCGCGGCCAATCGCGCACCGCCAGCCGGCCTCACTCCGACAAAAACGCCACCGACTGCAGGGTGGTGATTTCAAAGGGTTTGCGGCAGCGAATGTTGGCGCAAGACAGTTTTTCGTCGCGTCTCACCATGTAAGATTGCGCCTTGGCGAAGCGTGCGCGATCCCGCTCGCCCGCCCCGCGCGGCAACTGGGCGCGCTTGCGCCGCACCACCCAGGTAACCTTGTACTCCCCCTCCTTGCCGCACTTGGGGCAGATGAGGGTGTGCGACCGCTGCTCCGTCGTCTCATTGAAGAAGTCGCGCTCTTCCATGGCTTTCCGGCCCTCCCACTGCCACCCCACGGACGAAGATCTGTCCGCGGGGACCCCGATCTATCACCCCACGGACGAAGACCTGTCCGCGGAACCCCGGGCTCTTCCGCTCCGGCGCATTTTATTCCATACTCATCCTTGCCATGAGGAAACGCAAGCCAGAGAAGTTCTCGGCCACAAAAGCGGTCAAGGCCAACGCCCGCGAGCGCGTGGGCCAGCCCAAGCCCGCGCGGGTCATCACGACCGGGCCGCGCACCGGCCGCGAGGCCAAGCACAAACCCAAACTCGACGAGATCATTCAGCAGGAGGAGTAGCGATGGCAAGAGCAGTTGGCGTAGGAGGAGTCTTTCTGAAGGCGCGCGAGCCGCAGACCCTGGCCGCCTGGTATGCCAGCCAGCTAGGCATTCAGACGGTAGAAGGCGGCTCGCTGGTCTTCGATGGGCCGGAATCAGCCGGGATGACGGTCTTTGCCCACTTCCCCCAGGATACCGGCTACTTCGGCGGCGGGGAGCAGCAAGCGATGGTCAACTTCCGGGTCGACGATCTGGACGGGCTGCTCGTCCAGTTGGCCGCCGCGGGTGTGCGCGTCGACCCCAAACGCGAGGACCTTTCTTACGGGAGATTCGCCTGGATCTGGGACCCGGAAGGCAACCGGGTGGAGTTGTGGCAGCCGACGCCTTGACGCGCCATGGCGGCGACTTGAGAAGGCCTGGGCGGGTGTAAGACAGCCGGACAAGATGCAAGACAGGAATCGCGCGGTAAGGCGCGTCGTCTTGCGTTGTCTCACCTTTGTCTTACCTTTGCCCGGCGCCTGTCTTGCGCCGTAATACAAGCGTAAGACGGTCGTATTGCGGATGCCGGACGCCCGCTGTCCAGCTTCGCAACCGCGATTCCCAACCGCCAAGATGGATTCACAGCCGCCAACAGCTTCTGCAACCGTCGATCTTCACGAAGCAGTCGCAAGCCGGCAGGAGCGAGTCCCACTGAGAAGAAGATGCGAAGGAGGCGCGATCTTCGCGCAACCTTCCCATCGAGCCGCGCAGGACAATTGCTTGTCTTACTGGTGTTGGACGCTGTAAGGCCCCGGCAGCGACGGCTCCGCAGGCCCCTCCGCCGGCTTGTTGGCGTCCGTCCGCACAGCGGTCCGCTTGGAATAGATGCGGAACTGCACCACCAGGTCCAGCAGCACCGGGACCGGCTTGCCGTCCTTGATGGCCGGCTCGAAGTTGGCTTTGCGAATGGCCGCGACGGCGTTCTCGTCCAGCCCGAAGCCGATGGGCCGGCCCACGGCAATCTCGCCCGGCTTGCCGTCGGCCCCGATCACCGTGTGATAGAGCGCCATGCCGGCCACGGCATGGGCCTGCGCGTACTCGTTCGACTCCGGCTCGAAGTTGGTCATCAGCCGGGCCTTCCGGTCCACGGTATTTTGGCGCAGAATAGCGGCATCGGCGGGCCGGTAATCGCTGTTGGCCGCCGCCGCCTGGTAGTAGAGCCTCCAGAAGTCGGGCATTGAAGCCTTCAGCCGGTCGTCGATGCCCGGCGCGAAGATGCGGTCCAGCGCCTCCTTCAGCACCCCGGCGGCGTGCGCCGGCGAGAGCGTCGTGGTCACGCTGTTCGGGTCGGCCGGGCGTTCCTCCGGCGGAGCCGCCGCCATCTCGGCCTTTGCCGCGTCGGCGTCGCTCATCTCCTCCGGCGCGGCGGCCGTCGCGGGCGCCGGCGGGGCGGCGGGCGCGGTCTTGGCCGCAACCGCAGGGCCGGTCTCCACCTCCTCCTTGCCGTGTTTCCAGAACAACACCTTCCCGGCCGCCCCCCCCTTCCGGGGCACCACCACCAGCTCGCGGTCGATGGTGATCCTGACCACCTTCTTGTTGGGCGTGATCCTCACCCGGTCCACGGCCTTGGTGGGGTCCTCATTGGGCAGAGCGCCCAGAAAGTGCAGCCCGAAGCGCGTCCCTTCCAGCTCCAGCTTGTGCTTGCGCAGGCGCACCCGGTCGATCTCGATCCCGTTCAGCGTGTAGGAGCCCTGCGGCGAGTGGCCAATCAGCGCGCCATGTTCGTTGAAAGTGAGATTGTCGTCCAGGTAGCCGCCGCGCAGGTAGAGCGGCTTGCCCACCAACTGCCGCCTCAGTTCCTCCTCGGTGATTTCGCCCGCCTGGGTCGGCTGCGGCTTGGCGCCTTGCGCCGCCGCGGGCGAGGCGGCCACGGGCGGCTCGGCTGCGGGAGCCTGCGCGGCTGGAGCCTGCGCGGCTGGCGCTGGCGCCGCCGGCGCCGGGGCCGGCTGCTGGGCGTTATCGGGAGTGGGTGCCGGGGCCGAATCCGGGGTTGCGGCCGGCGCCGGCTGGGTCGCGCCGGGCTGTTGCGCGGGCGCGGGCTGCTGCGCATGTACGGACAAACTCAACGCCACCGCTCCGCCGAAAAAGGCCAAGCCGCCAACCCCGGCCAGAGCCGCGGCGAAATACCGCACCACAAATCGACATTTGGGCATAAGGATTCCCTTGAGCGCCACTTTAACAGAAATTGCCGCCTGGCGGGCTGTTGCGCCGATGGCTGGATTCCAGTTTGGTTCGCAGCCGCGTCGATCAAGCGGCTGGCATCCGGAACCGGAGAACGGCGCGCGGGCTTCTGGCCGCCCCACCGAGGCGCAGTACCCGCTATAATCGCATTTGCTTCCCCATGATGCCGTTGAACAGAATTGCGCTTCCCCCAAAAAGTATCTGGATTGCAGGCTGTCTCTCGCTGGCGCTTTGCTCACAAGCCGCTCGGGCGCAGAGCGCCGGTGTGCCTCCAGTCTCGCAAACCGTGGTGGTTCTTGGCTCGCCGGTCCCGGTGCCCCTGGCCGAGTCGCCCGCTTCCGTGCTAGTGCTGCCGGTGGGAACCAAGGCCCTGTCGCTGGAGTCGCCGCAGGACCTGCTGCGGCAGGACTCGTCGATCTTCCTGGAGCAGCGCGGCGCAGGCGGCGGACAGGCGGACCTGGTGCTGCGCGGAGGCACATTTGAGCAAACCCTGGTGCTGCTGAACGGCTTCCGCATCGACGACAGCCAGACCGCGCATCACAACCTGGACCTGCCCGTTCCGTTCGACGCGATGGACTCGATCCAGGTGCTCCATGGCGCGGGCTCCACGCTGCACGGCGAGGATGCGCTCAGCGGGGTGGTCGACTTTCTCACCGCCGCGCCCGCCGCAACTTCGCTCCGCCTGCGCGCCGGCGGAGGCAGCTTTGGCGCGAACGAGGAGTCTCTGCTCGCCGCCCTGGCCCGCAAGCGCTGGAGTGGGCGCCTGACCGCGGACCGGGATTTCTCCACCGGATTCATGGCCGACCGCGACTACCGCAACGAGGACAGTTCGCTGGAGAGCTGGGCCGGCTCGCGGCTGGGCGTCTCGGACCTTCTGTTTGCGGCCAGCGACCGCTCCTTCGGGGCCAACCAGTATTATGGACCTTATAACTCCTGGGAGCGGACCAAGGGATGGTTCGCCTCCGTCCGCCAGGAGTTAGGCAGCCGGACAGTGGCGGCGTTCGGTTACCGTCGCCATACGGACGAGTTTGTGCTGCTGCGCGGCCAGCCGTCCATTTATGAAAACAACCACATCGACGGCTCCTGGCAGGCGTCTCTGCGGCGGACGGTTCCCGTCGCATCCACTTCCTTGCTTCTCTTCGGGCTGGAATCGGACGGCGATAGCATTCATAGCAACAATCTCGGGCTGCACGCGCGCAATCGCGGCGCGGGTTATGCCGATCTGGATTTGCGCCCCGCGAAAAAGCGCTGGAACCTATCCGCCGGCCTCCGCGAGGAGTTATTCTCAGGCGGCGCGCAGTCCGTGCTGGCTCCTCACCTGGCCGGGAGTTTGCGGCTGGCGGACTCGCTCAAGTTCAGGGCCGGCGGCGGTTACGGATTCAGGATTCCGACTTATACCGACCTTTATTACTCCGACCCGACGACCGACGGCAATCCGAACCTCAAGCCCGAGTCGGCGTGGTCCGGCGACGGCGGAGCGGATTGGGTTCCATCCGGCCGTCTTTCGATCTCAGCGACTGGCTTCTACTCCCGCGAGCACGACACCATCGACTATGTGCGCGCCTCGCCCGCATCGCAGTGGAACGCGGCTAACTTGAGCGGCCTTCGCTTTGCGGGAGTGGAGTCATCCATGACTTGGGCGCTGGCTAAGTCGCAATCCATTCGCATCGCATGGACGGGGCTTGCCGGCGCGCAGAATTCGCTCGACGGACTGCAATCGGAGTATGCCTTGAATTATCCGGTCCAAAACATCCACGCCGAATGGACGGCCTTGCTGGGACGCTATCTTTCCATTACCAACGCGGTGCGCATAGCAAAGCCCTATCAGCAGCCGGATATTGCTCCGTGGAATGCCAATCCCTATCCCGTGTGGAGCGCGTCGATAACTCATGACTCGGGAAAGATCAGGCCCTATCTACGGCTGGGCAATCTGAGTAACACCGGCTATCAGGAGATAAATGGAGTGGCCATGCCGGGCCGGTCCATCACCGGCGGAGTTTCACTCTGGCTTGGCCGCTGATTGCGCGCGATGGACCCGGCAGGGCATTGCGGCGCGGCGGGCTCCGGCGCGAGGTGCGATTCCCAGGGCAAACGCCTCTTAATTTCCCTGATAGCTATCCACGGTCGGACTTGTAACAAGGGCACGACTTCAGTCGGCCCGCCAAAGAAGCACTAGATAATAAGGGCTTTAGCCCCTGCCAACCTCTTCATGTCTTGTTTGCCGATTGTTGGCCGATGCGTATGCAGGGGCTAAAGCCCACCGTGCTTCCTTCGCCCATTTGCGGCCCGACTGAAGTCGTGCCCTTGTT
>JBEKCX010000115.1:0-7999 GCA_050014655.1 Occallatibacter sp.
AGCGGCACCACCGAATCCAGTTGCCCCTGGCAGATCACCATGCCGCCGGAATGCTGGCCGAGGTGCCGCGGCATGTCCTGCGCCATTTTGTAGAGCTCGCAAAACTTGCGCACGCGCGGATGGGTGAGATCGAGGCCCGCCTCGCGAAACTGTCGATCGGTGGTGTCCTTGGGATCCCGCCACTCCCACGTGTGCGCCAGCTTGGAAAGTTTGTCGAGCGAGGTGATTTCGAAGCCCAGCGCCTTGCCCACTTCGCGCGCGGCGGAGCGGCCGCGATAGGTGATGACGTTGGCGGTCATGGCCGCGCCCAGCGAGCCGTAGTGTTCATACACATATTGAATGACCTGTTCGCGCTGCTCGCCGGAGGGCAGGTCGAGGTCGATGTCCGGCCACTCGCCGCGATTCTCGCTGAGGAATCGCTCGAAGAGAAGCTCCATGCCCACGGGATCGACGGCGGTGATTTCAAGCGCGTAGCAGACGGCGGAGTTGGCCGCTGAGCCGCGTCCCTGCACGAGAATGCCGCGTTGCTGGCAGTAGCGGATCAGATCCCAGACGATGAGAAAGTATCCGGCGAATCCCAGCTTGGCGATGAGCTGGAGTTCGTGCCGGACCTGCGCGCACGCTTTGTCGAACAGATGCCGCTTGGCCGGCGATCCGTAGCGCTTGCGCACGCCTTCTTCGACGCGCTTTTCAAGAAAGCTGTCCATGGTTTCGCCGTCCGGCACGGGATAGTGCGGAAACTCATAGCCGAGATTGTCGAGCGTGAAATCGAGCCGGCCGCTGACCATGCGGGTGTTATCGATGGCCTCTGGAATATCCCGGAAGAGCGCGCCCATCCCGCAGGCCGGGCTCAGACAGCGCGCATCGTTCGCAGTGAGCAGGCGGCCTGCGCCATCAAGCGTGGTGTGGTGGCGAATGGCGGTGAGCACGTCGAGGATTTCGCGATCCTTCTCTGTGGCGTAGCGAACGCCGTTGGCGGCGACGACGGGCAGCCGGAGAGTGGATGCGAGAGCGAGCAGGGACTGATTGCGGCACTCTTCGTCGCGTTGCCGGTGGCGCTGTAGTTCGACGTAGAGATTGCCTCGGCCGTAGATTGCCGCCAGCCGCTCGGCGATCTTGCGCGTCTGTTCTTGTCCGCCGCGCGCCAATGCGGCGGCCAGCGGGCCTTCATCGCCGCCGGTCAGGCAGATCAATCCGGCGGAGAACTCTTCCAGGTCTTCGAGCGTGGCCGCGCCCTCGGCCTTTGTCTCCTCGCGCATCTTGAAGCGCGTGATGAGCTGGCAGAGATTTCGATAGCCGGTTTGCGATGCGCAGAGCAAGACGATGCGCGGGGGCTCGTCTGCATATTGGTGGGGCAGCCACGACGGCGGCGCGAGCCGATTGCCAAATGAACTGACCGCAATCTCCGCGCCGATGTGCGCTTTGACGCCACATTCTTTCGCCGTGGTATGGAAACGCGCGACGCCGTAGAGTCCGTTGCGGTCGGCAAGGGCGATGGCGGGCATCGCGAGTTGGGCCGCGCGCTCAATCAGCGATTCAGGCTGCGAGGCCGCGGCAAGAAAGCTGAAGGCGCTGGAGGCGTGCAGCTCGATGTATTCGTGGTTCACCGGGGTCCCCAGCGACAGGTCCTGGTCGCTGGGGTGGTTGTCAGTCATAGAACGCTTCCAGGCGCCACTCGTTCCGCGCGCAATCGCGGACCAGGAGGCAGGCGACGGAAGCGCCGCTGCCGGTTTCGGCCAGCACGTCCCACTCTTCCGCGTTCCAAGCAGCGTCTGACCACCAGCAACCGCTGGTTCTCCACGGTCCGTAGGCTGCCGCGACCCTGAAGCTGCGTTCGCGATCGTGAAACGCGACCGGCTGGAGCGCGCGCAGTTGAACGCGAACGGGCGCCGGCGGCCTCACGCGCCGCAGCGCCAACCGCGGACGGTTCGCCTCTGAAGATATGGCCGCGCCCGATCCGCTGCCGACCGCGAAGCTCTCCATGCGGAAGCTGCCTGGTCGATGCGTATCTTCAAGCACGGGCGAGCCGACGCGATCTTCGCCGGCAATCGCTTTGAGGCGCGCAATGGTCACGTCGAGGCGCGAAGGCTCGGGGGTTTGCGGCGCGAAGAGGCCGAGCTGCATCTGGCTGGATTGGCCGGCCTCCGCGGTGAGGGTGAGCGAGAGCACAGCGGCCTGCGGCGGATGCGCGGCGATCTCCAGTTGCAACAGCTTGAGCAGAAACTTGCGGTCGGCGGTGGCGTGAGCCGGCCGGATCGTGCGCCGGTATGCGAGCCCGCCCTCCAGTTCTATCTGCACAGCGAGCGAAGCCAGCGAAAGCGCCCGCGCGGCCGCGCGCTCGATCAGGCAATCGATCATGCGCGCGCCCACAAAAAGCAGTGAGTCCATCTGTTCGACAGGCGTATCGAAGCCGCAGAACTCCTTGAGAGAAAACTCGGCCTCGATGGGTTGAAAGGTGTGGGGGGATGCGCCGCGGGCGAGAGCGCGCCACACGGCGGCCTGCGACCCGAGGCGCGCGACCAGGTCGCTCGCTGGAAGCGCGGCCAGTTCTCCCAGGGTGCGAATGCCCCAAATGGCGAAGGTTTCTGCGTGTTCTTCGTTTAGGTTGAGCAGCGAGATGGGAAGCATTGCCAAAAATCCGGCTTCCTGCTCAGCGGGAATGACGGCGATTCCACGTGCGCCGGCTGCCCTGAGGCGGGCGGCGTGGAAGTTGGCGCTTACGGCGACGGAGGCGCGAAAGCCGGCTGAGACCAGGCGAGCGCGCAGCCGTTGGGCTAACGCCTCCGGCGGACCGAAGAGGCGTTCCGTGCCTGCAATATCGAGTACGAAAGCGCAGGCCGTTCCCTGGCTCGCGTCCTCGATGCGCGGAGAGAAATGCGCGGCGCACTCCAGGAAGACAGCGCGGGCCGCAGCTTCGGTCTCCAGGGAGCGCGCGAGGAGGCGCAATCCCGGAATGCTTTCGGCTTCGAGGCGCGTCATCCCCAGGGAAGCGCCTTTGAGATGCGCCAGCCGGTTGAGGGAGCAGACCGTCTCGAGTGGCGCGCAGCCCTCCAACACGGCCACCGGCTCCGATTCAAGCTCCTTGCGCAGGCGCAGCAAGGCCTGCGCGGGAAACTCCGCTGCGTACGCGCAGGCGTAGAGTTCCTCTGTCATGCGCGTATCTCCACCCCAGCGACGAAGGCCTGTTCCCTCACCCCATCGAGCAAAAATCGCTCGTTGGGGGCCCCGTGTCGCTGGGAACCCCGTATCTCCCGTTCCCATGCGCCGGCAGCCGACCAGGTTGATGCGGGCGGCTTGCGCAGGCCGGCAATCGACGGGGTGAAAGCAGCCGCGGTGGCGCGGCCGGATCGTACTTGATACTCCAAGCCGCGCAGCACGGTCTCGCCCCTTGCCAACTCTCGCAGTGGCGCGCATTCCAGAACCACCGCAGCGCTGGATTGCGCCAGCGGCTCCTGGGCGAGCACCAGCAGAGAAGACCGCGCGCGGCCGGCCGCCTGGCGGAAGCGGAACCAGGTTGCCAGCGGAATCCTTAAGCCGTGCTCCGGGGCCGTGCCGCCCAGGTCGAGCACCAGGGCGGCAAAGCCGCCCTGGTGCAGCAGCAGATCGGTAGCGCGCAGAGCCTGATCGAGGCGCGGCCAGGGCTTGGCCGTCGCGTGTTTGGCCCGATCCTGACCGCAGGCCATCGAACCTTCGCTCCGGCAGCGAACCCATAGCAACTGCTTCAGGTTCACCCCGCTGGCTGCCGCCGACTCCGCATCCAAGGCATCGCCGGCATCGACCCATGCGCAGACCAGGCCTTCGCGCGTCCGCCCGGCCACAAACGATAGCGCCAGACTGGTGCGCCCGGAGGATTCTGGTCCGGCCACTTCGCTGATGGCGCCCACCGGCAATCCGCCGTCGAGCAGGCGATCCACCTCGGCTATGCCGGTCGGCGCTGTTTCGCGGATGGAGTGCGGCAGAGGCGTGAGCGCGGCGGGAAAGCGGCGTTCGAGGGCGTGCTCGATCTGGACACGAAGAGCGGAGGCGGAGGACATGGCGATATTCGCCTTTTCTTCGCTCTATAATCGCTCACAATCTGCCTGCTTGTCAAAGGCGGTTTCCGGGAATCGATCTATTTCCGTGCTTGTCGATCGGCAGCGCCGCCGGCCGAAAGCGCTGTTTTGAAGAAGAGCGACTTGCGGCAGTCTTCTTCTTCTCATTATCGTGTTGTCCCTGTTAGACTTCGGCTTTGTTTCGGCCCTTCGACAAAGGTGAAGCGCATCACATCCGTTAAGCTATGGAGTAGCTAGACTCGTAGTCACTCCGAACGGCTTCCAGGAGCGCCATGCACTTCTTTCCCGCTGTAGACCCCATCCCTCTGCCGGCACCGATATGGTTGCTGAAGCTGCTGCATATCGTTACGCTGGCGCTGCACTTTGTGGCCGTGGAAATGCTCCTGGGCGGATTGCTGCTGGCGGTTCTGCTCTGTCTCTTCCGAGGTTCGCCGGCCGCGACGCTTACCGCGCGAGCGCTGGCCCGCCGGCTCACCGTTGTGATGACGTTTGTCATCAACCTGGCCGTGCCGCCGCTGCTCTTTTCCCAGGTGCTCTACGGCCGGGCGCTTTACACGAGCAGCGTGCTGATTGTCCTCTACTGGATCTCGATCATCGGTTTGCTCATGCTTGCCTACTGGCTGCTTTACCGGTTCTCTGCGCGGCTTGCAGCGGGCAAATCGGCCTGTTGGGTCGGGCTGAGCGCGTGGCTGCTGGCCGGCTTTATCGCCCGCCTGCTCTCCACCAATATGACGCTCATGCTGCGACCGGAGGCCTGGCGCAAGATGTACTCCGCCTCGGCCATGGGCGCCTATCTGCCCACCGGCGACCCCACCCTCGAGCCGCGCTGGCTGCTGATGATGGCCGGGGGCCTGTTCATCGGCGGGCTATGGCTGCTCTATCTGGCGGGCCGCTCGACCTTCACCGCCGATGAAAAGCGCTTTGTGGCCGGCCTGGGCGGCAAGGTGGCTGCCGGATTCGGCCTTGTCTATCTCGCCGCCGGGTTATGGGCGATCAGGGTGCAGCCTGAGGTCGTCAAAGCCGGGCTCGTGGGACACACAGGCTATTCGTTCTACAGATTTGCCGGTTATGCCGGATACGGCTGGCTGGCCCTGGTGGCGATGGCCGTTCTGCTGGGCGCTTATGCCGGGTTTGGCAAGCTCGCAGCCACCTGGATCGGCTGGGCCGGCGTTCTGCTTGCCCTGCTGATCGAGATCGCATTCACAGTCTGCCGCGACGGCGTGCGCGACCTGACCTTGTTGAGCAAAGGTTACGACGTGTGGAACCGGGCCGTGGTCACTAACTGGTCGGTCGTCGGACTCTTTCTGGTCCTGTTTGTCGCGGGCCTGGGCGTGGTTGGATGGCTGATTTCGGTGGTGGCGCGCGCAAAGAAAACAATGGAGGCCGCGGCCTGACTCCGCGCGATGAGATTGCCATGAGCGAAGAGACGAACCTCCCAGCAAATATCGTCGAAGAACCCGGCGAGCAAGCTACGCGCCGCGCCTTTCTGGCCGCTGCCGGCGCTGCCGGGCTGTGCTACGCCGCCGCGCTTGCCTATCCCGTTTACCGCTATCTGGCCTCGCCGGAAGAGATGGCGCTCTCCGCCACGGCGGTCACCGAGGTTACGCTCAAGGACGCGCAGAAGCTACCTATGGGCTCGGTGCTCATGTTCAAATTCGGCACGGCTCCGGCCATGCTCATCCATCACGCCGACGGCCGCTGGGTCGCGCTGACCGCCGTCTGCACGCACCTGGGCTGCACGGTGCAATACGAGCCCCAGGCCGACCGCATCCACTGCGCCTGCCACGGCGGCGTATACAACGCCTACACCGGCGCCAACGTCAGCGGCCCGCCGCCCAAGCCGCTCAAGGTCTTCAAAGTAACTCCCGGCGACGCCGGCGTTGAAGTTTCACGGACTTAGTCTAGCCATCCAACAACACAGAACGCATAAGTTCTCTCAAGCAAAGGAGCAATTCAATGGGAATCCTCGATCTATTCAGTCTCAAGGGCAAGAACGCGCTGGTCACGGGATCGGGACAGGGTCTCGGAGCCGGCATGGCTATCGCATTTGCGCAGGGCGGCGCCAATGTAACTCTGCATAACTACGACAAGGTATTGGACTCCACGATCGAGGAGGTCGAGAAGACCGGCGTCAGGTACATCTGCCGTTCGGGCGATGTCTGCGACAAGGCGATCGCCCGCATGTTGGTAGACGATACGGTCGCGACGTTCGGCTCCATCGATATTCTTGTCAACAACGCCGGCACCATCCGCCGCGCTCCCGCCGCCGAGCACTCCGAGGAGTTCTGGAACACAGTTATTAACACCAACCTCAACGCCGTGTGGTTCCTCAGCCAGTACGCGGGCCGATTGATGCTGGCGCAGGGCCACGGCAAGATCATCAATACCGCCTCGCTGCTGGCCTTCCAGGGCGGCATTCTGGTTCCCGGTTATGCCGCCGCCAAGGGCGCGGTTGCGCAATTGACCAAGGCGCTGGCCAATGAATGGGCCGACAAGGGCGTGAACGTCAACGCCATCGCTCCCGGTTACATGGCCACCGACAATACCACCGCTCTGCGGGCCGACCCCGCCCGCTCCGCCGCAATTCTTAGCCGGATTCCCATGGGACGTTGGGGCCTGCCTTCGGACCTCGCTGGTGCGGCGGTGTTTCTGGCCTCGGACGCAAGCAGCTATGTAAACGGCCACATTCTGGTTGTGGACGGCGGATGGCTCTGCCGCTAGCAAATAGCGTAGGACATGGGTGCCCCATCCTTGCTATCCGCCGTGCCGGATAGCAAGGATGGGATACCACGAGGCGAGAACAAAGGACAGTAACATGACTGCAAAGGCCATTTTTGACTGGGTGGACGAGCGGCTGGGCCTAAGCGAACTGGCCGTTTTCGCGCGCCACAAGACCGTCCCCGTCCACTCCCAATCCTTCTGGTACTACTGGGGCGGCATCTCGCTCTTTCTCTTCATGGTCCAGTGCTTCACGGGCGTGCTTCTGCTGGTCTACTACAGGCCGGGAGCGGAGGCCTTCGAATCGGTCCGCCAGATCACCTTTGTAATGAACTTCGGCTGGCTGATCCGCTCGGCGCACGCGTGGTCCGCCAACCTCATGATCTTTTCCATCCTCGTGCACATGTTCTCGGTCTACTTCATGAAGGCCTACCGCAAGCCGCGCGAGTTCGGCTGGCTGAGCGGCATGGCGCTGCTGGGCCTGGCCGCGGTCTTCGGATTCTCAGGCTACCTGCTGCCCATGGATGAGCTCAGTTACTTTGCCACCAAGGTCGGCCTGGAGATTCCCGCGGCCATTCCGTGGATCGGCCCCGCTATGGCCAACATGCTGCGCGGCGGCCCGGAGGTGGGCGAGTTCACCGTGCAGCGCTTCTTCGCCCTCCACGTCGTGGTGCTGCCGGCCTTGTTCGTGCCGCTGCTCGGCTTTCATCTTTGGCTGGTGCAGCGCCACGGCAACGCCGTGCCCCCTTGCGTTGAAGCCCTGCCGCCCGCCGAGCGCAAGAGCATGCCCTTCATGCCCAACTTCCTGCGCAAGGACCTGGCCATGTGGCTCATCTCGCTCAACATTTTGGCGCTGCTGGCCTCGGTCTTCCCCTGGGCGTTGGGCAAGCAGGCCGATGCTCTGGTTCCCGCGCCCGCCGGCATTCATCCCGAGTGGTACTTCATGAGTCCCTTCGAGATGCTCAAGCTGCTGGGCAGCATACTGCCCGGCGAATCCGGCGAGATCGCGGGAATCCTCGTGTTCACCCTCGGCATCGTGCTCTGGATTCTGATTCCCTTCTACGACATCCGGAGGGAATCCGGCCAGCGCGCACGCGCCGCGCACTACTTCGGCCTGCTGGCGGTTTTCGCTCTGCTGGCCACCACCGTCATCGGCTACTGGACGATTCGGTAAGGCAGCTAGAAGCTGGGAGCTAGAAAATGAACTATCCATTCTGGGACATTCCCTA